>JAHEDF010000099.1 GCA_024641365.1 Planctomycetota bacterium
CCTACTTGAGTGCGATTATTGCAACCTTAGCCAGCGATTTTTGGCGCTGTTGAACGAACGATACCCACTACAAAACTTGATCAGGTAAATGACTAATAAATAAGAGGTTATGCTACTTTCTTAGTGGCTCATTTGAGGTTCTAATTGCCAGGTTCCCACGAAAACTGTGCGTGCCTTGCCACGCAACAGTACTCGATCCTGGCGCATAGATACCGACATATACCCACCTCGCGCGGACGCTTGGTAACAAACTAAATGTTCACGACGAAGCCGCTTCGCCCAATACGGACCGAGTGCACAATGCAGTGATCCTGTTGCCGCATCTTCAGGAATTCCCACTGCTGGCGCAAAAAACCGCGACACCACATCTATACCGTCGGCTCCCGCAGCGGTAATACCAACCCCACGATCCGCGCAATGGCGTAACGCTTCTAAATCAGGTGTAATATGCCGAACGATTTCGGCATCATTTACCTCCACAATAATATCGGAATCTGCGGCAAAAACAGCTAGTGGCTGCACGCCTAATGCTGGAATTAATGCTTCCGGCGGTGACATCGGCGTCATCGACACACGTGGAAAATTTAATTCAATGCTGTCAGGCAAAAGGTGTGCAGTTAAAATACCGCTGCGCGTGTTAAAGCGCAGCTCGTCACCAACAGCGGCATGGCCAAGTTGCTGCAAAGCATGCGCTGCAGCCAATGTCGCGTGTCCACACAAATCCACTTCATGCAGCGGGGTGAACCAGCGCAAATTCCATTCGTGGTTGTGGTGGACAACAAAGGCAGTTTCCGCTTGTGCCATTTCAGCTGCAACGCGCTGCATCCAAATAGCATCGGTCGCCCGCGATAAAACACAGACTGCTGCCGGATTTCCGCTAAATGCTTGGTCTGCAAAAGCATCAATCAAAAATAGTGGGATAGGCATCGCATCAGCCTTAGACATCTTGCTGGCAACTCAACCGTGATCGCGGTGTGCGTTATCAGCACCGACCGGCATCCTCACCTGCTAGCAGCCTTCGTTTCAAACCCATGCTTTTGACCAAACCCTTGGCACAGCAACAAACCGCGCCATAATGCGTAGCATTCATAGTATCCTCACACATGTAAGTTAAGGTCACCTTTCACGTCAGTCTCAAGCTACGGCCAATAAGGATTACACTCATGTCTTATCATTTCCGTTCTTTAGTCATCGGTACAGTAATGAGCGTTTGTGGCTTTGCGCACCTGCACGCTGCTGTTGAACTGCGCGTCACGTCTGGCGATTTATACACTGGTGAAATTGTCGAAGAGACCAGCACCACGCTGCAATTAAAACGCATGGTGATGATAAAACATAATCCCACTGAAACTATTTTAACCATTGATAAAAGTACCATTACTTCACGCAAAGAAGTTCCATCAATGCTTGAACAATACCAAGCACGTGCTGAAAAAACTCCTGATATATTATTGCCGCAGTGTTCATTGGCTCGTTGGTGTTACGAACGTGCTTTAGTTGAACAATCATTACAGCACACGAAAAAAGCTGAGAAATTAGACTCTAATAATCCCATCGTTACTAAATTATATGAAGATCTTGGTTATGTTCGTGAAGGTAACAGCTGGGTATCCCAAGAAGAGTATTTAGCGAAAACAGGCAAGGTGAATGTTGGCGGCACCATCATGACCAAAGAAGAAGCCGCCGCTGCAAAAGAACAAATTTTGACCAATAGTTCCAAAGCCCGGTTAGAACAGCAAATTCGTGATGCTGAATGGTTAATTAAAAACAGCGAATCAAAAGTTGCAGAATATACACAAGAACGCGATAAAGCGAAGGCCGATGAAGCAAAAGCTAAATCAGAAGCGGCTGGTGCAAAAAATCGTGCGGAAGCATTAGCGAAGCGTATGGATGAACGTAATAAGGCTGGCAGACAAAATCTTCGCACACAAGATCGATCAGGCTATGACCAAGCAGCCATTGCAGAAGCAACCAAAACATATCAAAAGGCAAGCGCTGACGAGAAAAAAGCCACACGCGAAAAAGAAACGGCGGAAGGTAAACTAGAGAAATATAAAATATCACTCGAAAAAGCGAAAAAGGAATTACCAGGACTGAAAAAACAATTAGCTGAGTTAACTGGTGAATCAGCGGAAGAAACACCAGCAAAAGAAAGAGAAAAGGAAAGCGGCAAAGCCCAGGAAGAAAAGAAAGATGGCAACAGAGAAAAATCCGGTAGCCGCTTTGGCGACTTAAAATAAGTTAATCTGTTAAAAAACTTACCCTGCCATTTTATTTGTATGAAATGGCAGGGTATTTTTTAGCTATCGATAAAGTTATTCACAATTCCTCGTCGTCATTTACACGCCTACTCACGGCATGGTAGACACGACATGCATGTATAAGGTTTGCTTGACGACCATGTTTTTTGTGAGGTATATTTTCACAGGAAAGGACGCTAAGCCCACCAGATAGCACACCACCAGAGCGCTGGGAGACCCACCTCGCCTATCTACCTTGGCAAAAGTCCTGCTGAATTCTGGATGAAACCCTTTCGGGCCGCAATCTGGTCATCTTAGTCCGCTTTCCCCCGCCAATCGCCAGCCCACTCGGGCTGGCGATTGTGGTTTAATGCACTTGCACGTAGGCAAATAATTTTAGCAAATAAATGTGCTGCTAAGCTTATTTATTTTGCGAGGTCGCTCGCTATGGATTCTTTATCCGTAGATAAACGTTCAACCGGAACAATTTCTACATTTTGACTTGGGCTGACCCACACCATACGGATCAACATCCCTGATTTCGGCTGCTTATATTCGACGCGGATTTGATGGCGCTTACTGGCATCTAAATTAACTGCTGCTTGGTGGTCGCCAATGCGTTGTGATTCCCATGCATTGATCAATAGTTTTTCGTCTAGATACATACGTACGCCAGCATCAGCTCGAATAGTTATTAAATATTTTTCACTAAACAGTGGCTGCAAATAGCCATCCCAGCGCACCATGAAATTCGACTGACGTTGAGCTGGGGAACTTGCTTCTAAACCAAGATCAGCACTTATGCTCGGCTCAATACGTTCGAATAATTTTTCGTTGAGATTATCTCCAGCAAAATACATCGCACGTAATCCTGGACGATAATCTTTTGCCACTTGCACCGCTCGCGGTGCTAAAGGACGCGCAATCGGAACTTGGTTGTCCATGACTGTTGCGTAGTGCCCAGTTGGTACTTCGATGCGCGTCTGTTTTTTCATGTCGGTAATAGCCACTAAACCATGATCAACTTCTAAACGCGTTGTTTCCAGGGAATCAGTAAATTCTAAAGTGAGTTCAGTGCCCAATACGACCGCCTCGGCATTGGGCGTCCGTAATATCATGGGGGCACCAACTGGTTGTTTTGTAACACTCGCGCTTACGCGTCCAGTACGTATCGCTAAGAGTTTAGCCTTCGATTTATTGGTATCAATTTTAAGATCAGAGTGTTGGTGAATGCGCACTTCTGTCTTATCTGCGTATACCAATTTTGAGGAACCACCATCGTTTACTTCAATGCGATCGCCTGGAAATAATTGCAATCCAGCTTTTCCAACCTGAAATTTATTATTATGCACGACAACCACATCACCAGTAGAGCTCGATAACATCGCCACCGAAGCCGGCACCTGATTGTGCGACGGCGGCGTCAACATCACTACGACTGCAATACAAGCTGCCAACGCCGCTGTCGGTATTACGAAACTCATAACGCGACGCGTGCGCGGACGTACCGATGAGAAACGCAATGACGGGCGATGTTTACGATTGAGGGTTAATTCTTCGTTTAATCCGCGGTTGCTGCTGTCGACCTCTAAATTCTCCACGATGGCTGCACTACTATTAGCGGTAATTTGACGCGCCGCTTCTGACATTAATTCCCACTCTTGTAAAATCGTCACAAAACGAGCACGCATATCCTTACTGGATGCTAAAACACGTTTTAATTCCGCCATACTTTCTTCGGTCAGACGATTAGCCAAATAATCTTCAAATAGTGCATCATAATCTACAGTTGATTTACTCATGGGCGAATTCCCTGTCTTTCCAAACGCTTACTTAAGCAAGTGCGTAATTTATCACGCAATCGTGATAACATTAATCGTATGGCATTTACGCTGCGGCCATGACGGTCCGCTAAAGTTTCACATGATTCCTGCTGCCAATAAAAACCGGCGAGCAGATTTAAATTAAATTGGTTTAAGCGCGACATGCATTCGCGCAAAGAAACACTCATTTGCCGTTGTTGTTCTGCAAAATGGTCGTTTAAATTTTCTTTCATCGCTTGCTCTACTAAATCTAATAAATCTTGATCTGGCGTTGATGTTTCACGACCGCGGGTGCGAATTGCTTCTAATGTTTTAAAATGCACAATTTGTCGAACCCATAAAAATATGCCCTGTTCATTGGTCAGGTCTTGCCATTTATTCATGACGACCAAGTACGCTTCTTGCACCACGTCTTCTGCCAACGTCCAATTACGCAACATGGCATATGAATAACTCAGTAATGCATCGCGATATTGAAAAGCCGCCTTCACCACATCATCGCGTGAGTGCAATTTTGCGGCACTGTCTTGAGTAGAGCCAGCTTGAGTAGAGCCAGCCTGAGCAGAACTCAGACCGTTTGCGATCTGGCGAGCTGGATCAGGTTCAGATGATGGCGTTGTCGTCACAAATAATTCCTCATCTAACTAATGCACTTTCTGCTGCGGTCATGTCGATGAAACAGGACGTTATTTCTTATAACAAATAGCCACCAACCGGTGCTTAATTGCTTGGATGAGCGTGGCGCGTTGAGGTAAACAGCCAATCGTTGCCTGCCCTGGTTGAGCGCACGTGAGGAACACGCTCTTAACCACTTAGCAATCAACCATTTATGCTACTAGGGCGCTGCGAAAATTGCAGCCGTGGTAAATCGGATTGTTGAGAAAATGAACAGGCGCTAGGCGATAGCCAAATGATACTAATTCCGCCCCACATCATCCGTATTGGCAACAGATTAACATGGAGAACCAGAGAACCGAAGAGAAAAGCTGAGCTATTTCAATAACCACACGATTTCCACCTTAGTGTTTCTCCGGTTCTCCGGTTCTCCGGTCCTCCATGTAAGTGTTTTATTATTTAGGATAGAGTGAGCCCAAATTGGTATGAAGAGCAATTTCGGCCGCTGGTAAGTAAATCGTCACCGAAACACGTTAGGAACGTGGATGAAACTTGCGATGGACTTCGACCAACCGTTTGGCGTCCACATGCGTATAGCGTTGCGTGGTAGTCAAATTGGCATGGCCAAGTAATTCTTGCACGGAGCGCAAATCCGCGCCCCCTTCCAATAAATGGGTCGCAAAGCTGTGTCGCAATAAATGTGTGTAGACTGGTTTATGTAATCCAGCACGTACACCGGCATCACGCACAATTTTCCATAAAGCCTGTCGCGTTAATGGCGTCCCTCGTTTGCTAAGTAATAAACGCGATTGTTTTTGTTGTGGATCTAATTTCGGACGCAAATCCTGTAAATAACGACGCAATGCTGAACGCGCACGTTCACCAAGCGGAACCATGCGTTCTTTATTTCCTTTTCCTAATAATTTTACTAACGCGCCATGTTCACGTAAATCATCAACATGCATATTGGCGACTTCACTAGCGCGTCCGCCACAGGCATATAATAATTCCATGGCTAAACGGTCGCGTAAAAATAACGGGCCGTCATCAACGGCATGTAATAAGCGCTCAACTTCATCAACCGATAAGACATCTGGCAGCGCATTCCATAATTTTGGCATTTGCGCTAATTGAATGCGATCTTTGCTGAGATGTTTTTCCACAATTAAATACCGCGCATACATACGCAGCGACACTAAGAGACGCACGAGTGATGCTGGCGCCAAAGAACGCTCATCGCGCAACCACGCTAATAAACGCCCGACTTCATCTGGACCAATATTGGCAATATCCAAGTCGAGCGCTTGTAAGCCGGTATACACCAAGGCTAAATCACGTTTGTATGCCGCAATGGTATTTGCCGACAAACTCAACTCGAGTCGACAATATCCCAAAAAGGCCATACGCACATCTAGCATAGCTATGGGTGTGGGCATGGCGTAAAAATGTCAATTTATGATTGCGCACAGCAATACGCATAGTGCCAACAAACGTTGGCTCTATGCATCGTCAGGAAGTTTATTTTTTAGTGCCAACAAACGCTTGGCTTCTTTCAGCAAGAACTCGGTATCCATAAAGGGTTCATAGCTAATGTCCTGCCAGCGCACCATACCGTTCGCATCAACTAAAAATGTTCCATGTAAGGGAATTTTTTCAAAATCATCATACGCGCGGTATTTTTTGAAAATACTTAAGCTTGGGTCTGCCACGAGCGGAAAAGGAAAGCCATAGGTCGCCTTCGCCGGTTCCAATGCTTTATTGAGATCAGCGAGCGTGTCTGTTGAAATACCAATTAATTCGATCCCTGATTCTTTATATTTATCTGCCATCGGTGCAAACGCGGCTAATTGCGCAGTGCAATGGATGCAGCCATAGCCTAAATAAAATATAACAATAACTGGCCGTCCTTTGTATTTTTCTAAACTATGCGGCTTGCCATTCGCATCAGATAAGGTCCACGGTAATGCTGGTGATGGTTGCCAGCGAAATGGTCCTAATTCGGACAACGGCGGACGTACACCAACATCAGTTGGCTGTTCGTACGATTTACGCCAATCAGCAGGCAGATTAAGCGAAGCTGCCAACTCTGCCAAACGTGCAAATGGCGGCGCCCGTAAATCAAGGTGAGCACTTAATTCACGTAATTCGTTAAATGTCTTTTCAGCGGCTTCTTTATTTTTGCGCTGGTGCTGAATATAAGCAAGCACCGCCAATGGTTGGGTACATTTTAATTCCTTTTTATCGTCAACTAATTCTTGCGCGATTTTCTCTGCTTCGGCTTCATTGCCCAACTGTAAATTATAGAGCGCTAAACGCCAACGTTCTGTACTCTTCGCTAACTTGAGATATTTTTCGGCGGCTTCTTTATCATTGTTTTTAATTGCAATTATAGCGCGTAACTCTGCCAGGCTTGGTGTAATTTCATTAATTTGTTTATCAAATGCGCGCCGTGCGGTTTCACGTGCTACTTCTGCCGGGGATTTTTTCTTCTTTGATGATTCTTTTTTGCCGGCGTTCTTTTTATCCGCTGCAGCGACGTTCTCTTTTTCGTCTTTGTTGTCATCGGCTTTGTCCTTAGCGTTGTCATCGGCTTCTTTTTTCTCGTCGCTATCCTCTGCTGCCTCATCTTTTTCGTTACTTTTTTGCCATCATCTTTATCAGCGCCTGCTTTTTTGTTGAGTTCTTTTTCAGCAGCCTCGTCACCCGCTTTATCTTGTTTTTGTTTCAGCGTGGTTAAGCGATTGTCTAAATCTGTTATTAATTTTTCTACCTCATCAAATTTACCCAATTGACCGTATGCGACTCCGCGTGCATGCAGATATTCATATGTTCCCAATTCATCTACTTGCGGATCGTTGGCGACAACATCTGTCCAAGCTAATAATTTGTCCCATAACTCGAAGCGGAAACACACATCGTAAGAACGTTGACGACCATAATCGCTACTTCCTTTACGAAAGTTATTATATTTAGGGTGCCGCGGCAGCGTGGTCATATTTTGCGCTAAATCTAATGCATCTGATACGCGACCGATATTGATTAAATCACGCACCAGCCATTCATTGTTATGGGCGAAATTATGAATTTGATCAGGCATCACGCGATCGCGCATCATGTTTGCATGATCAACGCGTGCAGATGCTTCCTGTTGCCAAGCAGCATCATCGAAGCGTTTTACTTTTGAATAAATGTGGCCTGGCATGTGCCACATATGAGCAATGCGTGGTGAACCTTGACCACAAATAGCGGCACTGGTTAAGGCCTGCTTCGCATCTTTCGTATCCCACAAATGAATGCGGAAATGGTGAGCCGGATGGGCTGGATATTTTTCAAAAATGGTCTGCAACAATGCTTCAATTTCTTTGTAATCGTCATCGCTTAATTTAATGGTGCTGCGAAATTCCCAACGGTTGAGTGCTAATAATGCTTTGCTTTGATATTCATCCGGATATTTCTCAACAATTGTCGTTAGCGCTTTGATATAGTTTTCGCGTTTTTCTTTATTCTTTTTACTGTCTGTTTCATTTATATATGCTGCGTACGCATTAATATGTAATTTTTCAATTTCTGATGCCGTTTCTAATCTTTCCACTGCCTGCGCAATAAATTCTTTTGCCCGTTTATTATTGCGGGTGTTGGCTTGCGCCATGCCCCAATATAACATCGCGCAATCAGGATCTATCGACGCGGCTTGGCGGAAGGTACGCTCCGCTTCAAAATACCAAAAACCAAATAACTGTCCCAATCCCTGATTAAAAAACTGTTGCACATCTTTATCAGGTGTGGAGATGGGAAAATGAACATCGCCAGTGCCGTCCATTAAATAGGCGGCTTGGCGCGGACCTTCATTGAACGCTTCACCGTGATACGAATGTCCTGCAACAACTTCTCCTTCAGTTTCACCGGGCGGTGTTTTTTGTCCGGTGTCCGCCACTGCGAGCTCAACGCTTTGCACACGTGGTTTTTCGGCCTGTGCAGCTGATGTATCTGTCGCCTTAGCGCTTTGCCCGTGCGCACGTTCAGTATCACCGCATCCGCTGACCAACCCGCTCGACCACAACACGGCAATAAACAACAACCAACGATACTGCTGTGGACGACCCATGGACGACTCTCCTAAAATAAAAACGGTGGCTTAGCAGGCGGTATTGATAACCGCAGTAGCGTTAAGTTAACCTGATCACCCCTATCGGCGTTGTCTGCTAGTATCCGCATAAGACTCGACTTAGTGAGAGACCTTGCCGACTTCTACTTGCTATTTTTGCCGTATTCCACGCTACCGCGCATGCGCCGCCGTCATCAAGCCTCCCCATCTCGACCACACCGTCCCGCTAAGCCTGGGCCTGAAGGGGCACCTAAGTCCGCTGCAGGGAAGCGATCTTTTACCCCAAAACATCGGGCAAAGCGTGGTGATCATGCCGAACAGCGCTTTGGTCGTGGTTCAAAACCAGACGACCGCAAGGAACGTGGTGATGGTTTCAAAGACAAGGATCGTAGCAAAAACAAAAAACAGAGTGAGCGCTTTGATCACAAGCGCACCAGTCGAGGTGAACAAAATTCGCGTGACGATCACCCACGCAGCGAGCATAAATCACGTTTTCATGACAACGTCGTCCAGGACTACCGCGGGCCACGGAATCGACGCGGGAAAAAACCTGACCCAGCCACCGCCAAGGGAGCCATTTGGATTCCAGGTCCAAACGCACGACTAATTAATGTTGAAGCCGGTATGGACCTCGGACATTTTTTAGTCGCCCATACTAAAAATAAATTATCGGTGCGAGCAGCGCGCCGCCATTTAGCCAATGGCTGTTGTCGTATTGATGGGCAAGTTGAGACCTATGGTAGCCGCATATTAAAGCGTGGTGAAATAGTTGAATTTTTCTTACCCGAAGATCGTGAGCATCATTTTGATAAAAAGCGTGTCCTATTAGATGATGTCGGTGTCTTCGCCTATAATAAACCCGCCTATTTACCGGTTACGCCGACAGATGCGGTTAAAAGTTGGAGCTTATTAGATATTCTCACACCAGAACTCGGAGAATTATTCCCTGTCCATCGTTTAGACGCCGATACCAGTGGCATTGTTTTATTCGCACGCAGCAAAGAAGTCGCCGCACGTTTGGAAAAATTATTTAAAGAGCACGCGGTCGAAAAAACGTATCATGCCATTGTGCGTGGACATCCACGTGAGAGTGGCGAATATCGCAGTTATTTAATTAAAGCCAAAAGCCAACCGGGTTTTGAAAAATGGAAAAGCGGACGCGGTCCTGATGCGCGCGAAGCCATCACCACCTGGGAAGTCGAAAAACGTTTAGGCACCTACGCTAGTTTAGTGCGCATCGTACCAAAAACCGGACGACATCACCAAATTCGTATTCATTTTAGCGAAATGGATTTTCCGCTCTACGGCGACCGTTTGTACAGCGACCGCCGTGACGCCATTCATGTGACTCGCCATCTGTTACATGCCTCGCGCATTCGCTTGCCACATCCGGTTGGTGGTCCAGCTATCGATATCAGCTGCCGTCTGCCCAAAGACTTTAAAGAGGCGATGGAGCAACTCATCAAAGTCTAATGCCGTCCGGAAGTCTGGAAGTCTGGAAGTCTGGAAGTCTGGACTCCAAGAGGACTTCCGATTCCAGGTCAAAACTATTAAGCTCAACAAAATGATAGGACTACATTTACATGGAGAACCGGAGGACCGGAGTGGAATATCTTAATTAGTTTTAA
>JAHEDF010000100.1 GCA_024641365.1 Planctomycetota bacterium
CCGGATTTTATGACGACGTACGACCGTTATCGGCACAAGAAGAAGCACTTTATAAACGATTGCCCTATAATCGTGAAAAATTTGCTGAGCAAGCTGGGATGTTACATGGCCTCCCTGACAGCGATGTCGTCGCCGTTCATCGTGCATTATGGCGTTTGCCATCGTTAACCGTCAGCGCCATTCAAGCAGGTGAACGTGGAAAAACTGGTAATGTCATTATGGATAGCGCGTGGGCTCGTATCAGTGTCCGAATTGTTCCGGATATGAAGGCAAAAGCGTGTGCGGATATAATTCAAAAATTCTTACGTGACCATGTACCACATAATATGGAATTAACCATTAAACCACGCTCAAGTGGTGCACCGTGGGGCAGCCCTACTGATCATCCCATTTTTGCTACCGCTCTCCAAGCCTTAGAACATGGGTATGGTCAAAAACCGGTTTTCATCGGTTGTGGCGGTAGCATTCCGTTTGTTGGCGAAATGACGAATAAATTAGGCGGAATTCCTGCGCTACTTACAGGAGTTGAAGATCCGTTGTGTGGTGCCCATGCGGAAAATGAATCGTTGCATATCGATGACTTTCGTCGTGCACTAAAGTCACAAGTCATTTTATTCGGGTTAATCGCTACAATTAACAAATAATTGGCCCTTTCATGCATTACAAAATAGCGCTCTCTGTCGTCATTATTTTTATTGCCTTAGCGGTTTCGTTTAAATTTTTATTTATAAGTAGGTATTATAGCAATGACATAGAAAGCCTAATTGATGGTCAAAGCTCAATAAAATCAGACTCTTTACACGCAGAAATAATTATACTTAAAAAGACTACGCGGTTCATTGAAATAGATTTTATTCTTACAAACAAAGGCGCCAAGCCTATTAGACTGTATGAACGCTGGAATAGCTGGGGTTCGCGGCAATGGAGTTTTATCGCACATCCGGCAAACGGAGCAAAGGTGAAATTTATAAATCCGCAAATTACCTGGACCATAAACTCACCGACGTCTTTTGAAATAAAACCTCATGATAAACAGACGTTGCATTGCGCACTCTTATTGAATGAGGCTGCACGGCAAGATATGACGGGATACCATATATTCACAACTGGTGATAACGGAGAAATTACCAATTATCCGGTATTACTCACCGGCTATTTCCAAACTGACAATAGTGATAAAGCCTACAAGGAACTACAGAGCAAACCAAATTGGTTCGGCTCAATTATTAGCAATACCGTTACTATTGATCAATAGACTATTTTGTTAAAACGAGCTATTCGTCTAGCCCTTATTGCTACGCCAATGTGATTAACTAATAAATAGTAAAATTTTAATGCTTCGTTTTGCACTTTAAATCCATGAGAAAATAGCTAGCTATAAATGCTATAATAGAAGATATTATAAAAAAAAGGTCTTGATACGACCGCGTATGACTGCCTTTGGATTCTAAGGCAAAAAGCAAAAACAAAATAGCGCTACATATAAACGCGAGATACGATTTTTTATTATGTGTTGGTTGTAATTTTTTACCACACACATTACAAATTTTTGGCATAGGTTGTTACCTTGTATATGTCTTTTACTGGATTAATGGCACTTAGTTTATATTGCCGTCAAGTCTTTCACTAAGGATTTTTAGTGGCTTTACTCTAATTGCAGAGGAGTGACCGTTATCTTGCGGTAGGCGACTGGTCCGTGGTCGCCTTGGAGCATTAATGGGCCAGTTGGTTTTTCTGGGTCTCTTTCCCACATCGCAGCACGCGTTGGCCCGGTGACTTCGATATTTTCCTGAACCAGTTTACCATTTTGTAATACTTTTATGAATTTTGCATTTTCTGTTTTTGTTCCGTCTGCTGCAAAGCGTGGCGCACGAAAGGTAATATCAAAGGTTTGCCATTCCCCAGGAGCCAGCGATGCATTTACTAATGGATCGCGACCTTCATAGCCTTGTTTTCCTTTTCCGCGAGACGGGTCCCAGCGTTGATAAATACCCCCCGCATGACCGGAGGTTGGTTTTTCTATACCGAAACTATCAAACACTTGAATTTCATAGCGACCCATCACATAGACGCCGGAATTTGATCCTGTACTCACGTTCCATTCGACATGAATCTGTGCATCGCCAAATTCTTGTTGGCTAACTAAATTTTTCGTTTTGCCATCTACATCATTCATCATAACTCCCGTACCGGCTGATCCCTTTAATAATTTAGGGTTTGCTGGATCGAGGGTCACGCCGCCAACCACCATCCATTCGGCCGTTGGCTGTTTCCACAGTTGTAAGCCCGTGTCGCCAATTAGCTGTAGCGCCTCCGCTGCAGGTGCTACCATGGTAGAAATTAACAAGATGGGTATGGTGGTAAATCGCATTGGTTGATTCCTTCATATAAGTTATCGTGTCATCATGTTTAATATGACAGATACAATGAGGCTGTCTCAAGAAAATGACACAATAAACATTTCGCTAAGGGAATTAGTAAAGCTACTAGGCTTGACCGTTTTAGAATTCAGCTCAAACATTCCTATTCACACTGACTTTTTCTCGTTACTACCGGAGTGATGTTCATGTTCAGACGTTCTCTAACCACTTTGTTTGTCAGCGCAGCATTCACGATCCTGCACGCAGTTGATACTATGGATGTCACACCATTTGGTGCTGATTACCCGATGCTCGACAATTGGTCCATTGGAGAATGGTGGACAGTCAAATATGAAAAAGGAAATAAAAAATCTCCGCCTTTTGAATTAGATGTACCCCGTGACCAAGTTGTTGCATTTACTATTTATGCGCAAGATGCTGGTGTATTAAAAATTACAGCTCAATTATTTCCACTTAAACCAGGCGAAGCTATGGTCGCACGCCTGGAAGTGCAAAAAGATGGTGCCTGGGCGCAAATTGCAGAAACGCCAGTACTCTATCCCGGATGGAGTGCACATTTTAAAATTGAAAATTGGGACAGCACCAAAGACGTTGCTTACCGCGTTCGACATGGTGAAAAAGCTGAATTCGGTGGCATCATTCGTCATGACCCAATTGAGAAAGAAGCCATCGTCGTTGCATCACTGTCGTGTAATAGTTCACAAACTACCGGACCACGACCACAGATTATTGCAAATTTATTAGCACAAGATCCGGACGTATTGTTTTTTGCTGGCGATCAAACCTACCGACATACGCAACATACGGTTGGATGGCTAGAATTCGGATTACAATTTCGTGACGTTATGAAAGACCGTCCCACCATTACTATCCCTGATGACCATGATGTTGGTCATCCAAACTTGTGGGGTGAAAACGGGAAAAAAGCAGAACGTAAAGATGGCTCTGACGGCGGCTATTTTTATCCTGCCGCCTACGTCAATATGGTCGAACGCCATCAAACTTGGCATTTACCTGAGCCAGCTCAGAAAACTCCTATATTACAAGGCATTGGCACCTATTACACACGGATGCGCGTAGGTGGAATCGATTTTGCCATTTTAGAAGATCGTAAATTTAAAAGCGGTCCATTTGGTAAAATTCCAAAAATGGGACCGCGCCCGGATCATATCGTCGATGCCAGTTACGATCGCAATGCCATTAATTTACCGGGCTTACAATTATTAGGCGAAGGGCAGGAAAATTGGCTAACATCATGGACTGAAGATTGGACAGGAGCTGAATTAAAATGCGTCTTGTCGCAAACCGCATTCTGTGGCGCTGTTCACATGCACGGTGGCATTAATAATCGTTTATTAGCTGACTTGGATTGTAATGGCTGGCCACAAAAAGGACGTGACAAAGCGCTCACCATTATTCGTCGTGCTTGGGCACCACATTTATGTGGCGATCAGCATTTAGCAGTCACCGTCAAACATGGTATTAGCGAATATAGTGATGGCCCATGGGGTTTTACTAATCCCGCAATCGTCAATACCATTTACGGTCGTTGGTGGCACCCATTAGATGAAAAAGCTGGCCCAAATCCGATAGCAGGTAGCCCATTACCATGGACTGGCGATTTTGAAGACGGCCTCGGCAATAAAATTTCTATGTATGCCTACGCCAATCCACCAGACCGCAAAGATGAGAAGCAACGCGCCGATGGGTATGGCATTGTACGTTTTAATAAAAAGACACATCAAATGGTTTTTGAATGCTGGCCACGTTTCTGTAATGTAAAAGACGGTGACAAAGCCCAATTTCCTGGCTGGCCTATTAGCGCTTCAGTTGACAGTAATGACGGTCGCACCGTTGCTGGTTATTTACCAGAACTGGCCTTCAGCTCGCTGAATAATCCCGTTGTGCAAGTTATTGAACAAGCCAGCGGCGACGTGCTGTACACCGTGCGTGTCCAAGGCAATCGCTTCCAACCACGCGTTTATAAAGCAGGCGCTTATACCGTGAAATACGGCGCGAATAAACCAGATGGCGGATCGCTACCTGATTTATCGAGCGGTGAAAAAGGCGACGGCCGTACGGTTGCAGTTCCGTAATTTTAATCACTTCTCAGCCCATAAAAAACGGTGGATTACTATCCACCGTTTTTTTGTCTCTTTAAATAATTAGTGTGAGTCCATGCTATTCGGCTAAGAAATACATTTAAGTCAGCAATTTACATCCGTTTTATAAATCAAGCTGCGCTCGCATGAATTCCGAAATACGGGGATTTCTTCGAAGGCTTTCAAAAACGCATTTATAAGGGAAAACCGTAATAATTAGCCGAATAGCATTGAGTGTGAATATTTATTTCCGTTTTTCTTTCTCTTTTAATAATAGTGGTTTGCGTTTTTCCCATTTTGGATCCACTTCTACTTCCCATACTTTCATGTCATCATAGCGCGCATATTGACCTCCGCTGATTAAAGCGATGCGGCCTTTAGAAATATTAAGCCCTTCCGCTTCTCCATATAAAATATAGTTGCTATCAATATGTGCCAAAAGTTCGTTTTCGTGCAATTCGATGACCATGTTATACCAACGTCCTGGTTCCCATTTCATCGGCATGCGATCTAAGCGCGTACTTTTTGTCGTTGGTCCAATACCGGACATTTTAAGTAGTTCAAAACTATCTGGGCGAATCATAACTCTGGCAACATGTTCTTTATCACTAAAAGAAAAGCCCATCCACGAGCTACCATCAAGACGAAATTTAAATTGCACTATAACATTTTTAAATGGTCCACGATGACTGGCTTCTGGATGATGCCCATCTGCTTTATTTTCTGCCACGCGTAAATGATCACCATCAATCTCATAACCACCTTTATAAGCGCGCCAATTTTTTGCCCAACTCTCCTTGGTGAAAGGGTCGTCCAGTAATAATTTTCCTCTGGTCACCATTAACGTCGGCATGTCTTCATTAACCGTGTCTAAGTTTTTCCCTTTCGCTTTATCGGCGGCGGACACCTGTAAACAAAACAGCAATAGACCAAACAAAATTGCGCACCAACGCATACCAGCTCTCCGGTTTGTAATAGTTTTGTCTCGTTATAGGCGAAGCTGACATATTTTTCTTATACTCGTCATACAAGGCCGTGCAGACTCAGTGTATCTTACTTAATAACAAGTGCTTAGCGCTTTGATGCTCGTCCTATTTTTATCCTCAAATAACCCGCTGTTCTAATACCAGCTTGGCACATGAGATCTTTTGTTACCGCGCTAGTTTGCACTGAAACAGAATTCAATAAATCTACATCTTTATATATAACAACTGAGGACGTTATGAATAAGAAGCATTCATTTTTGCTTATAGCTATTTTATTTTTAGCAAATTTATGGGTCACTAGTATCGACGCTGCCGATAAAAAGAATAATAGTACCGTCGCTGATCCTGGTACCGCTGGCGATGGTGATTTTGTGCTCGGTCCAGAATACAAAAAAGCACCTGAAATGGAGCGTAAAGACGGCGTGCCTCAAGGCGACATTCATAAATTCACCATGTTATCAACCGAGAGTAAAATCTATCCTGGATTAAATGGCCCATATAAACGAGATGTGTGGGTGTATGTGCCAAAGCAATATGTCCCAGGTACGCCTGCACCGTTTATCATCGTGCAAGATGGCGGTGGCTATGTAAAACGTTTATCAACGGCTTTAGATAATCTTATTTTTGAAAAACGCGTTCCTACGCAAATTGCGATTTTATTAAATTCTGGTGGTGGCGATGGCAAAGGCAGCGAGCGTGGCTTAGAATATGACAACTTAACTGATGCCTACGTAAACTTTATTGAAACCGAAGTACTTCCGCGCGTAGCGAAAGAATACCAATTAACCTTTACCACCGATCCTGAAGGACGCGCCGCTATGGGAGGCAGCTCAGGTGGTGCATGTGCATTTATTATGGGCTGGTTTCGACCAGATTTATATCGACGCATATTAACCTTTTCAGGAACCTTTGTTGCGCAAGAATCACCACAAAATCCAAAATCACCGCATGGTGCTTGGGAATTTCATGAAAATTTTATTCCCCAACAACCCGTTAAACCACTACGCGTGTGGTTACAAGTTGGCGATCATGATAATGGATGGAATCGCACCACTGGCTATCACAACTGGGTACAGGCCAATAAAAACATGGCCAAAGTTATGAAAGAAAAAGGCTACCACTATCACTTCGACTTCTGTCAAAATGCTGGTCATGTCGATAAAAAAGTAGTCGAACAAACCCTGCCAGGCGCACTCGCATGGCTGTGGCGCGGGTATCCGATTAAATAACGCCGACATTCCCATAAAATCAGTTGTAACCGATCACCACATCCTGGCGTTATCACTGGCATGATGGGTCGTTAGGGTAGCAAGCGTGCCGGATCAACCATTCGACATGTTAGACTGCCTGACGCGCGTACGGGCTGGAGATCAACAAGCTGCAAGCTTGTTAGTTCACCATACCCACGCGCTGGTCCTGAAATTAGTGCGTGCTTATCACGCGCGTAGTTTCAGCGACGACGATTTAGTGCAGGAGGTGTATCTGACCATGTTCGCTCGACTCGATCGTTATGAGGCACGCGACAATGTTCCATTCGAACATTGGTTGTCACGCCTGACAGTTAATACCTGCCGCGATGTGTTGCGCGCTGAACGCCGACGCCCAACTGGCGTTGCTTTATCACAGCAAGCGCAAGAAAGCCTGTCCTTTTTACAAACTGGTCACGGCGCACATGACAATGCCGCAGCTGCTCGTGAATTAATTGAATTTTTATTTGCGCAATTACCACCCAATGATTCTTTAGTACTCACCTTACTTGATTTAGAACAACGCAGTGTCGCTGACATTAGTCAGATCACTGGTTGGAGTCGTCCACTAGTAAAAGTGCGTGCCTTTCGTGCACGACAACGATTAAAAACTATCATCGCACAACATAAATTGGAGGGTCCATGAGTACACCCGATGAACGCTGGCAACAATTATTAACCACGGCACGACAAGCACCCGCACAGCGTGCTGTTTTGCATGATTTTCATGCTGCCACATTAGCTGCGCATGGTTTGCATGTTTATCGGCAACAGCAAGAAGCTGAACGCACGTGGCGCGGTTTGGCGCTGGCGGCATCTTTATTTATGGCCTGTATGATTGGTCTCGGTGCCCTTGCCTCTTTGATGAGCGATGAATCACCCCTCTTAATGGGGGATATTTTTGCGCAGGTGACAAGTCAGGTACCGAATACCAATTTTATTCCAGCGCCACCTCGCCCGCCTCCTATTGCGATGACCGTCGCAGAACACATGTCCTCTTTGTCACCCACCTCATTTATTAATTCATTTAATGAATGGATTAATCCGAACACATCTACCCAGGAGATAACTCCATGATTATGGCCGACGTCCTTACTTGGTTTCTTATTATTATAGGTGTTTTACTCGTTTTACATGCCCATTGGATTGCTGCCTATGCATTGTTTCCCAGTCTCGTCGAAGGCAGTCGTCAGCGCTACGAACGACGCCCAGTTGCCGCCACTATGCTCGGACTCGTCATAATAATCCCTGTCCTTATTATTGGTGCGATTATTATTAATGTCTTAAAGCATCCGCTCATTGCCGTTATTATTATTGGTATATGGATGATCCCAGCACTCTTAGCATTGCTAGGTTCTGCCGGTCTCGCTTTACGTATTGGTGCTGGCATGGGATCACGATCAGAACAAACGCCCCCCTATCGCACCATGATGAAAGGCAGCACTGTTTTATCGCTCACATTTTTGACACCCATTTTGGGCTGGTTTGTGTTGTTACCGTGGACGTTAGTCAGCGGCTTTGGTGCGTCGCTCATGACCATTCGCGGACGGCGTAACGGGACCGGAATAAATCCGCCGGCGCCAACACCAAACGTTCCTGATACAGTTTCGGATGCGACGGAAACAAAATCGACTATTATTACTCCGCCAACGACAACACCATGACATTGTCACGCCGTTCATTATTACAGACAGGCATTATTGGCGGCATTGGGCTGAGTTCACTCACGGGGTGCCAAGCAACCAACGCCATTACCGGGGTTTTTTCTTCACCTGCGGCGCCTATGGCGATTGCCTCGGATACGAAAATGGATGTTGTGTCGCATGCCTTAATGCGACTCACTTATGGCATCCATCCAGATGATCGTGCACGTGTGATTAATTTATCACACGATCAACATGATGCAGTACAGCAATGGATCGAACAGCAATTACAACCGCACGGCATTGATGATCAGAGTTGCGAACGATTAATACGTCGTTTTGAAGCCTTAGCACAACCACTTGGCGAATTATACGAATTCAAAGAACGCGTATTGCTGCGTGAATTGACCACCGCAACCACGCTGCGCGCAGTTTATAGCAACCGCCAATTACATGAGCGCCTCGTCGGATTTTGGCATGATCATTTCAATGTTGATATGTCGAAAGGAGAATGTGCCTGGGTAACGGTTGCCTATGACCGCGATGTCATTCGCGCGCATGCATTGAATAAATTTTCAGACTTATTGCGCAGTGTTGTATTAAGCCCTGCTATGTTGTGGTATTTAGATGGTCGAGTTAATCGCGTCAGTAATGTTGGCATGAAACCAAATGAAAATTATGCCCGCGAATTATTAGAACTGCACACATTAGGTGTTGATGGTGGTTATAGTCAAAACGATGTCATGGAAGTTGCACGTTGTCTGAGCGGTTGGACAGTGCGCAATAAAAAGCGATTTAAAAAAGGAACTATCGAATTTCATCACTCTGATCATGATGATGGCGAAAAAACTGTTCTTGGCACGACAATTCCTGCTGGTGGTGGGCAACGTGATTTAGATATGGTGCTTGACCTGGTAGCCCACCATCCGTCTACAGCCCGACATATTGCACGAAAATTATGTCAGCATTTTATTCATGATCATCCAGATGCCGCGGTCATACAGTCCGTCGAAAAAGCATTCATAGCGAGTGACGGGGATATAGCGACAACCATGCGTGCCCTCACCGCTAGCTCAGCATTTATTAATCCCGTTAATTTCGCAGCAAAATTAAAACGTCCTTTCCATTATATCGCCTCATGTCTACGGACAACCGCAGCTGCGAGTGATGGTGGTTATGCTATTTACGATTATTTACAGCGTTTAGGACACTTACCATTTCAGTTTCCAACACCAGATGGCCAGCCCGATCATATCGATGCGTGGTCTGGTTCATTATTGTGGCGCTGGCGATTTGCCGCTGCTTTGACCAATAAAAAGTTGCGTGGCACGACCCTTAATCACAGGGAATTACTGCAACGCTGTGGATCCCAGACAGGAGTCATCGCTCACATTCTCGGACGTAAACCGACACCTGATGAAGTGACATTTATTACTAAAGATCCACAGCAAGCACTTGGTCTGTTATTAGCCTCACCACATTTTCAGTATTGTTAAAAGGTCGCACGTATGACAACGCAACGCACATTAGTAACTGTTTTTCTGCGCGGTGGTGCCGATGGTCTTACTTTATTGCCACCCATTAATGACGCCATTTATGAACAAGCGCGACCAACTTTAAAAGTTACTGATGGGTTTCAACTAAATGAACAGTTTTTATTACACCCATTATTAAACGCCTTAGTTCCTCTCTATAAACGTGGCGACATGGCCATCATTCCAGCTTGTGGTAGTGATGACGATACACGGTCACATTTTTATGCGCAGGATTTAATGGAGCACGGTGGCACCAGTGTTGCAGGCGGATGGATTGGACGCTTCTTACGCAGTGCGACCACACCACTCGGTACTGGCGTACTAGATGCAGTTGCTATTGGCGGTGCGGTTCATGAAAGTTTACGCGGCGCACCAAATGCCACCGCATTTACCTCACTGGCTGATGTTATCGGGTCGGATGCTGATCGCACCATGCTCAACTCGCTCCAACAGTGGTACGCTCAAGATGCACAATTAGGACAGCCAGCACTGGCAGCAATTGCTGCC
>JAHEDF010000557.1 GCA_024641365.1 Planctomycetota bacterium
GCGGAATATCCGAACGCATTTAATGAATTATCGGATGCACCGGTAGCGATATGGATGAAAGGACAATTTGAACCACGTGATCGTTTAGGTTTAGCCGTTGTTGGTCCGCGTCGTCCCAGTTCCTACGGTCATCGCCAAGCCCATCGCTTAAGTAGTGGCATGGCGCGTATAGGTGCCTGTCTTATTTCTGGTTTAGCACGTGGCATTGATACGGTCGCGCACGAAGCGGCACTCGCTGCAAACGCGCGCACCATTGCCGTACTGGGTTCAGGATTTGATAAATTATATCCCTCAGAAAATGCACCGTTAGCAGAACGGATTGCTGACGGAAATGGTGTGGTTATCTCAGAATTTCCCATGGCCACGCCGCCAAGTC
The DNA here is from genome assembly GCA_024641365.1 of Planctomycetota bacterium. Next base: position 377 of record JAHEDF010000557.1, read on the forward strand.
CTGGGACATTTCCACGCCGCAATCGGTTAGTCGCCGCATTAGGTTTAGCGACACTCGTTATTGAAGCGGGCACGCGCAGTGGTGCATTAATTACCGCGCGCATTGCCATGGAATTAGGACGTGAGGTTTTAGTAATTCCTGGCGCCATCGATAATCCCGAATGCACAGGATCAAATCAATTAATTCGCGATGGCGCCACCTTAGTCGCCAGCATTGATCATATTTTAGAAGAAGTCGAACCGCTGATGACCATGGCTAGTGGCATGCAAACACAGAGCGTGCCAGAATCGCCGCGCGCGGCCACGCTTTCTGGTCGTGAAAAACAACTCTACCAATTAGTCGATGACGCGCCGCGCACCGTCGATGATTTAGTACGTGTTGCCACCATTCCGCCATCGGCTGTGAGCGCCACCATGTTGTCCTTAGAATTGCGTCGATTGGTGCGCAAAACACCAGCCGGCTATGTCCGGGCGGTCTAACGTTGCAACGTCAATAATACAGCAGCTCAGATCGAGGCGCATCAGTATTGGCAGGCAGCGCCTAACCGCCAGACTGGTAGCACTTGATTGTCGTTCACCGGCTTATGGATCGAGGTTTCACATGACGCGCAAATTTCCACCGGTCTGCATGACCATCGGCGTCTCTGATAGTTCGGGTGGATCTGGCATCCAATCCGACATCAAAGCCATCGCCGCCCAAGAATGCTACGCCGCCTCCGTCATCACCGGCATCATGTCGCAAAATTTCTCCGGCATCAAAGCCGCGATGCAAATCCCCGACGCCACCGTCCATTCCCAACTCGACGCCGTCATTGCCGAATTACCGGTCAAAGCGGTTAAAGTCGGTTTAGTCCAAAGCCTCGATAATATCCGCGTAATCGGCCGGTGGTTGCGCGAACATCCACAACTGCAAGTAGTTATCGACCCCGTCGCCTCCGACAGTCGCGGCATCCCCATTCAGCAACCAGAATTAGTCCAGGCGATCTGCGAACACCTGATGCCTAGAGCTACCATCGTCACCCCCAATCGTTTCGAAGCTGCGTTAATTGCCGGCATGGAAGAATGCCTCAGCGTCGAAGACATGCAGCAAGCCGCCCGCGCAATTTTCAGCAAATTCGGCTGCCCCGTCGTCGTCACCGGCGGTGGCCTAGCCGACAAAACCTTAGATGTGCTGTGCGCCTTAGACGGCATCAGCCACTTCGAAGCCCCAACCCACAACCGCTCCAAAGTCCACGGCGCCGGCTGCGCCCATTCCGCGGTCATCACCGCCTGTTTAGCCAGAGGCGACCACTTACGCGACGCCATCTACCACGCCAAACACTACGTCAGCGCCGCCATCGCTAACGCCCCAGCCCTAGAAAACGGCCGCGGCACCCTCTGGCACAGCGTCAAAGTAAACGCCGAAGCAATCAACGTCGGCAGCGGTTCCTACCCCATTTTACCCAGCGACGGCTAACCCCTTTTCAACAAAAGGCCTGCATTTAAGGCCAATAGAGAAGGCCTCTAGACAAATAAACTGTACCGTTATCTTTCCCAACCCTAGAATGCGGGCGTAGCTCAGTTGGCTAGAGCGACAGCTTGCCATGCTGTAGGTCGAGAGTTCGAGTCTCTTCGCCCGCTCCAGGTTCATAAACCCCAGTGAAAACTGGGGTTTATGTTTTTTAAAAACACCCCCAAAATTGCGTCATACACATTTTCCGCGCAGATTTCGCGCAGTTTGATCCCCAATCTGATCCCCATGGGCAGGCGTTTTTGGCTGTGGGAAAGGGACTTAGCTTGCTTCTAAGTGGTGTCGGCTGGTGTAGCTGGGTAGATGGCCCTTTATTGCTAACCCCCTAAGAAGAAAAGCAGGCACGCTTATACCAATTCATCTAAGTGCTACGTGGAGGACAACTGGGCCAATTCCCTCGTTCGCAAAACATAAAGATTAGCCACCTTGGCATTCAGCTGGTCACGCAGTGTTACGAATAGAAATGAGTTCCATAAACGCATGTAAAACGTGCGTTTTAAGTGACAGTATTTCAAGAAACTCTGTTAAGTCTTGTCTGCGAGCCGAATTGGATTTCCAGTCGCCTGCTGCCTTAGAAAGTCTTTCGCCAAATTCGCATGTAGTTGTACTTTCCGTCCTTTCTTTTCGAGAAAGATATGACGCGGAAAAACTCTATTAATCCTCTCGGTAAACTTGGTATTAAATGGACAATTCATATAAATTGCGAGTTCTTTAAATCCCCAAATTTCAGAGTCTAACGGGGCATCATAATTAAGAAGCTCTCCATAACGGGATAAAAAAGTCTTATCAGCGGGTGTTAATTTTTGCCCAATTAAGCATTCAATTTGGGGCAAAATAGGCGTTAAAAGCGAGGCGTGCTGATGAATTACATTAATGAGATGTAAGATGGGATATTTATTTTCCTTACAAAATTCAGTAT
>JAHEDF010000558.1 GCA_024641365.1 Planctomycetota bacterium
TTTACCGATGGCGATTTACGTCGCACCTTGACCACTAGCGCTGATCCTGCCGCAGTTTTATCAGCACCAGTTGAACAATTCGCTACCATACCGTGCCGCAGCATAAAGGCCGATGATTTATTACAGGCCGCACTGCGTGTGTGTGCCGAGAAAAAAATTAATGAATTACCCGTTGTTGAAAACGATGGTACGTTAGCTGGTTTATTAGATCTCCAAGATTTGGTCGATCGCGGTTTTGAATTACAGCCATAACAGTACGTCGAATAATTTATAAGGATTATTATGCGCCACGCTTGCTTATCGTTTTCGCTCTGTGCTCTTTGTGGTTTGCAATCAATTCACGCTGAGGAAACACAAGTTAATGATCTGCGATTAATCCTTGGCACAACTTTGACAGACGGCACCGATTTCGAAACGCAATCAACTGGAACCAAACTTGATACGAAATTAGAGGAGGGTTTTCGTGCTGGCCTGCGTTATGTGCGCTCTGTCGATACGCTGAAAGAACGTGGCGGTTTAGTATGGGGCGTTGGGGTATTTTTTAATGGACAAGAAGGTGACATCGCAAATAGCTCAACCCGCATAACCATGGATGTCACGGCATTAGAAGGCATGATTGCATTTGCATTACCAATTGAAGAAGCCCCCCTGCATTTTGAAATTGGCCTCGTTGCTTCCGTTGGCACGGCAGAAGTGAAATTTGAAACCGCAGGCAGCAGCAAAAGCGATACTGGTGGCTATTGGGATGTCGGTTTAGAGGTCGGCGCTTATTATACCGTAAGCCACCATTGGGTTTTAGGCGTAGATTTCCGCTATCTCTTTAATGGCGAGACTACTTATCATAATAATGCGACGACTGTTAATGTATTTGTAAAAAATCATTTAGAAATTGGCGCGGCTATGGGGTATCGATTTTAATCGTGATCTTCTTATTTTTTTAGACGATTGGGCATTCTCCTTGAGAATTGACATCTAAGGTTATCACTATCCCAAACAACGTAATCCTAATAAAAATCTAGATGTTATGTTAAAGGCAAAGACTGCCTCCTTACGGAGACGCTTAATAAATCTTCATCATATCTTCAAGAATGATAGTATGCTCAGGGCTAACACACACAGGGTTATACCCCAACAAGGAGAATGCAGTGCGCAATTTAGTAACGGCTCTTTCAGCAATAACTTTGCTCGGAGCGAGCGCTCACACCATCAACGCGGCAACCATTAAAGAAGAAGGTGGAAGTCTTAGCTTTAAAACAACGCTGCAATTACGCGCCTACGGACTCAATGACGCACAAGATGTTAATGGCAACGCGTGGGACCCCTTGCGAAGCACGCCGGGTGAAGCTGAATTTTTTCGCTTTGACGCTCGTCGCGTACGCCTTGGCATCAAAGGTGCGTACGGTGAATGGCAAGGCGATGTGGTATTACGTGGCGATAAAACTGATCGCACCGGAGATGCGGTTAATGGCCGTCCTATTCAGCTCTATTATGCTAAAATAAAACGTACTTTTAAACTAGACAATGATTTAAAAACCAGCATCCGCCTAGGCTTAGATAAATCCTTTAATAATGACTCCAGTTATAGCTCGTCTAACTTTGTCTTACCAGGCGACTCTGTGGTCGGTGAACGCGACGAAGAACGCGCATACGGCATTGGGTGGATGTTACATGGGTCGTTTTTTAATTTTGGCCTCGACTTACATAACAACAGCACCGGCATAATTGATGGCGATGCGCACGATGGTACCGGACCAGACGCTCAAAATGGATATTTCTATAATGCACGTTTTGAGTTCGCTCCGACATCCGATTTAATGATCAGCAAAAAAATGCAGTCATTTGCTGGTGCTGCAGGTACGGGCGTGATGATTGGCATCAACGCGCAATTAGATGCGGGCGTTATCAGTAATGGCACACCTGCCAATAGTTATAATCAGTCCGATGTGCTCACTTGGGGCCCCGATCTTTTAATACACGTTGATGGATTTACGGGTGGAGCAGAATTTCGCTCGCGTCACACCGAATCAGAAACGGGCGTTGCTGGTGGGGGCGTTACCGACAACCCTGATGTTGACGGCATATTTTGGGATGCGTGGGTTGCTTATGCATTTCCCGTTAGCGATATTTTTGTTGAACCAGTCATTCGCTATTCCGTCATAGATAATAATTCCGATATTGATGCAACCACTCCCTATAACACCGGTTCGGTTGGTGGCGGCTTAGATAATGGTGGCGATGGTAGTCAAATTGATTTAGGGATTAATCTCTATTTCAATGGCCACGCTACTAAACTGATGATTAATTACCAATTTTGGAAAGCCGAAACAGGCAATGCCGATGCGCATATTTTCCGTATTCAACAGCAATTAGAATTCTAACAAATTAAAATTGGAAATAAAAATTCCCAGTGCAGTGCACTGGGAATTTTTATTGGTTTGGAACGTTTATTCGGCTCGTTTACCAACCGCGAACAAAAGTCCAGCCTGTGCCAAATTGTGGCGCGTCACGGCGCGAACAAATGCTAAGCGTGCAGCGGTTAATTCTTCTTCTGCGCTAATCGCCTCTAACACAGCGCCAACGCCAAATTGGCGACGTTCTTTGGTCAAACGCAGGGTTTCTTCGCTGGTGGCCAATACATTTTGCGCTAAGCGAACTTGCTCAATAGCGGAAACGGATTCAGCGTAAGCGACTTGCACTTCACGCGTAATGCGTTCACGCAAACGTTGGTCTTGAATTTGTAATTGGCGGACGTTTGACGAGGCAATATCGCGACGTGGTCCATCAAATAAGCCACCTGG
>JAHEDF010000101.1 GCA_024641365.1 Planctomycetota bacterium
AGCGACAATGCGTAAATGTGGAAAACGTTGTTGTAATACTTGCTCCGCCACGGCTCCGGCAGCAACGCGTCCAACCGTTTCGCGCGCAGATGAACGACCGCCGCCTTGCCATGCACGAATACCATATTTTGCATCGTAGCCAAAGTCTGCATGACTTGGTCTGTAAACATGGTGCCAATCGTCATAACTGGATGAACGCTGATCTTTATTGCGAACCACTAAACAAATTGGCGAACCGAGTGTCAGTCCAGTTTCTTGATCGAGTCCGGAAAGTGCCTCAACGATGTCAGCTTCATCACGTGGTGTAACCAAGTTACTTTGCCCGGGCCGACGACGTGATAGGAACGCTTGTACCGCAGCGAGATCGAGCGGAATGCGAGGCGGACAACCATCAATAACACACCCAACCGCAGGCCCATGCGATTCGCCGAAGGTCGTTACACGAAATGAAGCGCCGAAGGTATTGGCTGGCATGAGTGGTTATATTCTTGTTTAGCGGCTGATGTCCAGACCACGTGTGGGCAAATTCTCGAAAGGTTAACTTGCTCAAGCAACAATTTTGCTTAACACCCCGCCTTCGCTATGGGATGCATAGGCTTCCCGAGTCACCCGTACGTTGCAAGAAAGATGAACTGCGATGGGCAAAAAGTTCAAAAAGATCAAACTCGATGGCTTCAATAATCTTACAAAATCACTCAGCTTTAACCTTTATGATGTCTGTTACGCTCGTAATGCTGGAGAGCGTCAAGATTATCTGCGATATATTGATGAAGAATATAACGCTTCGCGTTTGAATCAAATTTTGACGGAAGTGACTAATATTATTGGTGCTAATATTTTAAATGTGGCTCGTCAGGATTATAATCCGCAAGGCGCGTCTGTGACAATGTTAATTAGTGAAGAACCAGTTGACCAAGATCCCGAAAATAAAGAAGCACCAGGCCCATTACCAGAAGCAGTAGTAGCTCATTTAGATAAAAGCCACATTTGCGTGCACACGTATCCGGAATCACATCCCTATAGTGGCATAGCCACATTCCGTGCGGATATTGACGTATCTACGTGTGGAAAGATTTCTCCACTCCAAGCATTAAATTATTTAATACACAGCTTTGATTCGGACGTCTTGTCAATTGACTATCGTGTACGTGGATTCACTCGCGACATTGAAGGCACGAAACATTATATAGATCATAAAATGACATCGATTCAGAAGTTTATATCAAAAGAAATATTAAACCAATACGTTGCTGTTGATGTCAACAATTACCAAGAAAAATTATTCCACACCAAAATGATGCGTAGCTCGGTAGATTTAGATCGCTACCTATTTGGCGGAACAGCGAAAGAAAAACTAAAAACTAAACGTGAACGTGAACGTGTTGAACATCGTTTGTATGAAGAAATTCAAGAAATTTTCTACGGTCGTAATATCGACGAAAACTAAGTGGGCATAATTGCACATCAAAAAAAAGGCGGCCTGTTTTAGGCCGCCTTTTTACTTATAACTAAATAGATTATGGCTTATTCAGCAGGCTTTTCAGCTGCCGGTTGTTCGCTTGTTACTGGTGCTTCAGCCGCTGATGTGGCTTCAGCAGGAGCATCTTCGGCTTTTTTCTTTTTAGCAAAGCGAGGGGGTGGATTACCCTTCAATACAAATGGTGCACCAGGCTCTAATACTTCGGCTTTGGTTGGCGCAACCTTCAGGATATTTTCAATATCTTCGCAAGTGAAGCCGGTGGCCATTTTAAAATGAACGCCAATTTTTTTCTCGCCACCAAGTTCTTCGTATTTAATCCAGATAATATGAGCACTTTGGGTTAGTTCAAAAGGCGTGGTCACCCATAAGGTATAGCGATGTTCAGCATTTTGCGCACGAATAATACAGACAAAATCTCGATGCGAATCAGGCGTTACTTCTAACTCCATTGCTTTTGCCAAGTGATTCATGGCTTGGCGTGCATTTTCAGAGGTCAAAGTGGCGCGTTCTTGTTGCAGGAAGGACATCTCATAGGTGCCAATACTCAAACGACACAGCGTTTTGGTGGTGGCAGCATTGATGTTTGTTCCGATAACGACTTTAAGATCTCGTTCTGGAAAATTGGCGTATTTAACTTTTTTATCAGGCATGGGAGGGGTTATAGGAAACGTTACGAACGCTACAACCCCCTGCGCTGGAGAGAGGTAGCAGTGAATGCAACGCTATTTTAACCGCGTTGGCCCATGTGCGTACAGCGAATCAGGGTGTATTGCTTCCGTCTTCTAACGCTGATTTGCAGTCCTGCGGAAGCAAAATGTCTTGCCAATTTGAGTTCAAGTGTGTGCCGGGGGTCACTTAATAAGCAGATCCCGTCAAATGCTAAATGGCTCTGAATAGTTGAAGCCAAGATGTCAATATTGTTGGCGCGGTAGAGTAAGTCTCCGCCTACAATAATATCATAGGCGTGCTGCTCAGAATCGGAGACCAGAGTTCCCCACGCATGGTGAAATACTTTTACGACAGGCGTTAATTGATTATGTGCAATTATGCGTGACACGTAATCACAAACTATGGGGCTTCCGTCTGAAAAATGGACAATGGAAGCCCCTAATTGCAGCGCTGTAAAACCAAGAATGCCCTGACCACAACCGAGATCTAAAACACGTTTATCATGACAAGAAATAATGGTCGATAATTCGTGTGCTAATGCGACGCCAGCTGGCCAGGAATAAGCACCAGTTACATCCTCGCTTTCGTCGCGAGCGAGCGAAAAATCGGGCCCATCGATTGGTAACGACATGCCATTAAGATGCACTGGCCAACGATGCGGCACGCTACTATCAATTAATAATTAGCCATTGGTCGATAAGGCTTGGGCAACCATTGGATCATTTTCTAAATCGCTGGTTGGTAATTTCACTAAGCCAATAATGCGATCAATAATACTGTCGGCGGTCATGCCTTGCGCTTCAGCCTCGTAACTCGCATGGAGACGATGGCGCAGTACCGGTTTTGCCATGGCTTTAATATCATCGATCGAAACAAAGGTACGGCCGTGTAACGTTGCGCGTGCCTTGGCGCTTAGAACTAATGCTTGTCCTGCGCGTGGTCCGCCACCCCATTGCAATAAATTAGCAATATCGGCTAAGCCGCCTTCATGTACTGGACGCGTAGCACGAACGATAGCCAAAGCGTATCGTAAAATGCCTTCTGCTACTGGCGTATCGCGTACTAATTTTTGTAATGATAATAATGTATCGCCTTCAAGCACGGCTTCTGCTTGTGCTTTAGCGGATCCGGTGGTGCGACGAATAACTTCGAGTTCGTCAGTCTCTGTTGGATAACCGACAACAATTTTTAATAAGAAACGGTCAAGTTGTGCTTCAGGCAGCGGATAAGTACCTTCTTGTTCAATGGGATTTTGTGTGGCCAAAACAAAGAAGGGATTTGGCAGGGGGCGACGTTGACCACCGGCGGTTACTTGGCGCTCTTGCATCGCTTCTAATAAAGCGGCCTGTGTTTTAGGGGGCGTACGATTAATTTCGTCGGCCAAAATAACGGAGGCAAATATTGGACCGGGCAAGAAAACTAATTCACGCGTACCACTCGTTTTGTCTTCGCGAATAACTTCAGTGCCAGTTATGTCTGCTGGCATTAAATCTGGGGTAAATTGAATGCGATTAAATGACAGTCGTGTGGCTGAAGCCAACGTGCTGATCAGCAAAGTTTTTGCTAAACCAGGAACGCCTTCTAATAACGCATGACCACCAGCAGCAAAGGCTACCAAGGTTTGCTCAATAACATCGTTTTGTCCAACAATTACTTTTGCCAATTCGCTTTTCAGTTGCGCGGCGGCTTGAATGGCCTGTTCTCGTGTCATGTCGGACATGTGGAGCTCCTCGGAAGCGACGGAAAGATGCGTCTGAATGTGGCGAAAGAATTGGTGGTGAAGTGGTGATGACAAGGGTCAGCTGCACAGCAATCCGCGCGGTGCCATAGTCGGTGCTCTCATATTTGGTGTCACTTTTACCTGCAGAGCGGTAGTGAGTCGTTCATTTGGTAAGCGTTTTGCGATAACTAGCGTCTGCTATTCAGGCACGTGCGATGCATGGAGGTAGTAAGAATGCATGCTGTAGCTGGACCCTGCAGCCGCTAATTCTAGCATACGCCAACTCACTTGCCCAGGTATGGCACGTCCAACTGTGCCGGGCATGAAAGGCTTCACCATGGATGTACACGGCTTTCTTGCCCATCTCCGCAGCCGCTTACGTCGCGTATTGGTATTGGATGGTGTAGCCATGCTCGTGGTGTTGGTCATTAGTGGCATTGTCGTAGCAATTGCATTGGATTACATGTGGACGGCGCCAGCAGTTATCAGATTTATTTTTCTAGCGGCAGTCATTTTAATTGTGGGCATTACCTGCCATCGACGTTTGTTACGTCCGCTTGGTCGGAAAATGGATGATTACACCTTGGCTCAATTGGCAGAGCGCCGCATGCCCACCTTGGATGGTCGTTTATTAACCAAAGTAGATGGCATTGAGATGGGCGAAGAAGAATTAGTTATTCTTCGCGAACATTTAGCGCCAGGCATGGTGTCAGAATTAGTGCCAGCAAAAGCCTTACCTGGGCGATTAGTTTTAGCGCTCAGTGCATTTGCATTTGTCATTGGTGTCGCAATTCTATTTCCACAATTTGCCAGTGATGGCATGAAACGTTTTTTAATGCCTTTTGGCAGCACCGAATGGGAGCGCCATAGTCGCATTACAGGACAATTAGATCGCGTAGTGGTAGCAGAAGATGAACCGGTTGTGGTGCGTCTTCGTCGTGAAGTAGGACCATCCGCGCCTATGCAATTAAGTTGGCGACCAGTAAGTGAACATGGTTCAGCACCCGAATCACGCATGTTGAGCGGGCTATCTGGACCGTGGTCACAAACACTGAATTTATCTTTAGGTAATTATCGTATCATTGCTGAATCCGGTGATGCCGTTCCTTTGCGTTTAAATGCTTTTGTAGTTCGTCGACCAGAATTATCTACGATTACCGCAACGTTGACGCCTCCAGCTTACACAAAATTACCACCATTGCCGCTGCAGACATTGGCATGCACGGCATTGCCAGGAAGCACCTTGGATTTTTCAGTTGGCTTAGCTTTCGACAAAGAGCGAAAATTAACCGCAGCTGATGTGCTCTTTAATAATAAAACAATTACCACATCACGTGATGGTACAACATTAAAAGGGAATATGACTATTTCCTCTGGCGGCGTTATGCATATCGAAGTCGCTGACCAAGATGGCATTGGCATGTTACCACCTCCGAAATTCACTTTAGTATTGGGTGAAGATCGCAAACCGTTAGTGTCATTAAAAGGACCACGCACGAAAGAAACGGTCACTCTACGTGCTCGTTTAGCTGTTCAAGTTAATGCGAGCGATGACTATGGCTTAGCAAAATTAGCATTACGCGGTTCGACTTATGCACCAATTACCACGAACGATAACGCACAGCCTGAAAATAATGAAAAGCCAAGTCGCGAATTAGTAGCACCTTTTTCTGATATTAATGGGCAAAAAGCAACTGAGCGTCAATCAACCATTATTATTGCCGATATGGCAGCTGAGGGCGATCGCATTGTTCTGCATGGTTTAGCAGAGGATGCCAATGATGTCACTGGACCAGGCAAAGGTGAAAGCCAGCCCATTGAATTACGGGTGGTCACAGAAACGGAATTACGCCAAGAATTAGACCGTTTATTAATTGAAGCTCGTGATCGCGTGGTACAAGCGCGCGATGAAATTGCCCAGGGATTATCAAAGCCAGATCGTTTAGTCGTAGCGAGTCGCGCGGCGACCATGGCCTCAAATCGAGCCGGAGAAATATTATCACAAGTAACACGTCGTTGGGGTGAAAACCAATTACCAGCAGAACAAGGGCAGCCAATAAATGAGGCCGACGATCTGGTAAACAAACAAGCGCTCGCACGATTAGCGGAAGCCGTACGCGGACAAGAAGCTCCTGCGCGCAAGGCCGATGCCGATTTAGCTAAGGCAGAAGCCTTATTGAATGGCCTATTACAAGAAGGCGACTTAACGCGCGTCTTGGCGAGTTTAATTGACCGCCAACGTAGCTTAGGTGAAGAAAGCCGAGGTTTTGTTCGTGATCATTTAACCAAGCCGTTAGATGAAGCCGCAAAAGCTCGCCAAGCTAATTTAGCACAGCGCCAACAAGAATTATCAGATCAAGTGAAAGAAGTTGAACGCCGTATTTTATCCTCAAACAGCCCCCAATTAGAAGAGTCCCGTCAATTAGTGCGCAGTGCTACGCCCGCAGATCAATTACATCAAGCGGCAAAAGAATTAGGTTCTGAACGTGAACGCCCACAAGCGATTCCACGACAAGAAACATCATTAAAAACGTTAGAAAAACTATTGGAACAATTACGTGGTAATGATGCGAATGCACAACTCGCAGCAAAGGCGGGCGAATTGGCTGCTCGTCAAGAAGCCGTGGTCAGAAAATTAGAAGCTGGTGAAGATCCGAAATCATTACAAAAAGAACAAGATGACCTGAAAAAAGACACCGAACAGTTAGGTAAACAATTAGATAAACAACCCGACAAGCAAAAGAAGGCCAATGCTGCCACGCAATCACAAGGCGCAGCATCAAAAGCCATGAGTAAGGGTAATAGCTCTGAATCAAGTCGAGAAGGAAGCGCAGCGGCGCAAATGCTTCGTGCCTTACAAGATGAATTACAGCCAAAGGATAAACAAGAGAATGAAGATAAAAAAGACGAGAAAAAATCACCCGATGTTTTGAAGTTATTAAAGGAATTACACAAGGAACAATTATCCATTTTAGCGGATAGCACCGTTGTACATTTACGTGTTGGTGATGGCGAATTAGATTTCGCGGCTAACCGCGAAATCCCGGTCATTGCCGAGCGGGAATCAGATATATTACTACGTTTGCGTGAAGAGGGCATGAAAGAATTAGATCAAATGCCCATTGCGAAATTAGCCTTGCAACGCGTGGCAACCGCAGTCGAAGCAGCAAGTACCTATTTAGAACAACCAGCTTTAGGAAACCGAGGTATACGTCTCGAAAAAATCGCACTGCACGAATTTGACCGATTAATTAAAATTGTTGCCAACATGCCGAAACCAGAAGAAATGGAAAAGAGTCAAGGAGGCGGTGGCGAAGGTGGACAAAAACCACCTTTTCCACCAGCGGCCCAAGTTGCTTTATTAGCTGCGACACAAGATGAATTAAATGTATTAACAGCAGCTAATCGTCCAGTTGATCTTGGTGTTATGCAAGGCGAGTTACGCGCTTTAGTGGGTGTCCTATTGCAAAATTCTCGTCCCAACAGTCGCGGTGCATTATTGTTAGCTCGCGCCCAACGAGCCATGGGTAGTTCTGCGGATCGCTTATCGCAACGTGATCGCGGTGCAGTAACGCGCTTGGAACAAGAAGCAGCAGTAGCAGCTCTTCGTCGCATTTTAGCCGAGGCAAAAGGTCAGCAAAGTGAGGGCAGCAGCTCTAGTGGTGAAGGGGAAGGTGAACAACAAAGCCAACAGCAAAACCAAGGACAACAAGGTCAAAGCACCCCAGGTGGTGAACAGGGAAATCCCAGTGGCCAAAGTAACCAGGGGCAAGCAGCGCGCGGCAGTGAACAAAACACCCAACAAAATAATGGCTCTCAAACCGGTGTTTTGACTGGTTCAAAAGAGGCTGGTCAATTTATGCATTTACCGCCGGAGCGCCGAGAACAATTACGTCAAGCACGTGAAACCAATCTGCCGCCAGCAGCATTATCTATTTTTGAACGTTATTTAGAAGTTTTGGAGAATGGACAATGACTGTCACTTGGTTTAAAGTAGCGCTCATGCTGTGTGTGCTAAGTGCGCACACCGTGGTTATGGCTGCCGCAGAAGGTGAAACAGAAAGCAAAGAAATTACCACGCCTGATGCAGTTGTTGAAAAAGGTTTAGCGGCACTGATGCGCCTACAGCAGCCGAACGGAAGTTTTGATTCGGCAGCTGGCATTACGAGTTTATGTGGCATGGCATTATTGTCTGGCGGTCATACCCCAACGCGTGGTACTTATCGTGAACAAAGTAGAAAGGCACTAAATTTTGTATTAAGTGCGCAAGACAAAGTCAGTGGTTATTTAGGCGCTGACCAAGGCAATATGTATTCGCATGGATTTGCGACCTTATATTTAGCGGAATGCTATGGTATGTCGCCAGATCCTGCTTTGCGTCGTGCATTAGAAGCAGCCATAGATTTAATTCATCGTTCGCAAAACAATGAAGGTGGGTGGCGTTATCAGCCATCGCCAATTGATGCTGATATATCGGTGTCAATTTGTCAGGTTATGGCGATGCGTGCAGCTTATAATGTTGGTATTGGTGGCGACAGTAGTCAGAAGGCAATGGCGAACGCCATCACCTATGTAAAACGTTGCGCGAATGGAGACGGTAGCTTTAGTTATCAAGCTGGTGGCGGTGGTGGTTGGGGAACTAATGGCCCAGAAGGTATTCCGCGCTGCGCAGCAGGCACGATGTGTTTAATTGGTTCGGGAATCACTGATCTATCACATGCTGTTTTAGGGCCAGCCATGCGATTTTTGCGCACGCATGTGTACGAACATTTGCAAGGTCGTGGTGATTATTATTGGTATGGTCAATATTATTCAGCACAGGCTTTATTCCATAGCCCTGAGATAAAGGATTGGCAAAATTATTGGGCTAAGGCTTGGCCAACGATTGCGCGTTTACAGGAAACAGACGGTTTATGGAGTCGCAGCGATAGCGTTGGTCCCGCCTACAATTCAGCCATGGCGCTCATCATATTGCAGATTCCCAACAATTACCTGCCGATTTTCCAGCGCTAATCGCTAGTAACGAAGAAGGCCTGACGGGTACTGCTTGTCGCTCGGTAAAAATTTGCCATCGTCCCGCCTCCATGATCGAAACCGCGAATCGATACATTCATCCCCTTAAAATCGGGTCATTACAGCTCAGCAATAATTTATGCTTAGCTCCCATGGCTGGATTTACCAATGTGGCCTTTCGTTTAATAGCAAAAGAAGTCGGTGGTTGTGGTTTAGTTGCGAGCGAAATGGTAGCTGCTATTGGACCAAATCAGCATGGGCAACAAGAACGATTTCGCTTACTCACACAAAATGTAGAAGCAGAAAAACCACTCGCCATGCAAGTGTATGGCCGTGAGCCGGAACTCTGTGCACAAACGGCAATCGCTTTAGAAAAAGCCGGCGCTGATTTAATTGATTTAAATTGCGGGTGTCCGGTAAAAAAAGCAAAACAATCAGGTTGTGGTGTCGCATTAATGCGTGAACCAGAACAAGTCGGTCGGGTTATTAAAGCGATGAGTGAAGCGACGACCAAGCCCGTCACAGTAAAAATGCGCTTAGGTTTTAATGCGCAAAATCGTAATATGATTGAGGTGGCAACTGCCGCTGTCGAAAATGGTGCACAAGCCGTTTTTGTGCATGCTCGTACCGGAGAATCAAAACATGGCACCGAGGTTGATTTGACCGGTTTAGCAGAAGTCAAAGCTGCCATGACCAAACTGCGTGGCCCGGATTTTCCTGTAATTGCAAATGGTTCTATGGATACCGCGCACGCTATTCGTCGAGCAAAAGACGAAGGGGGCGCGGATGGTTATCAAATTGGTCGCTCAGCATGTGGTGACCCGTGGTTATTTAGAAATTTAATTGCTGAATTAACTGGGCAATCAACGCACCAGCCGTCATTAGCAGAACGTCGCCATTTATTAGAGCGTCACTTTGATTTAATTTGTGACCTATTTGGCGAAGATCGCGGTACGCGCATCATGCGTAAATACACATTTTTTTATTGTAATGGATTGCCTGGCGTGCGTAAATTTCGCGATCGCTTTTGTCGCATCGCTGATCGCACTGCGTTCAACGCGGTGGTCAGTGATTTTTTCGAAAACTTAGCAGCTGGCCGCCAAGCTTCGGACGACAAAGTAGAACACTTGACGCTCTTTGATCGCCACGACTAATTTAGCGCATGGGATAAAGGTTCGTTGGGGTTAGAGGGGCTGCATTTTGCTTTCATAGCGTGATTCATAGGTCCTATGTGTAAGTTAACATAGCGGGATAAATGTCCCAAATGCGGTCTTGTACCGTGTTTATTCAAATCAATTGCCGCGAAATCGGGTCGAGCGGCGATCCCTACTAGCCCCGAAACAAAGCGCCTTATGCTGCCGCCCCTCCGGAGCATCCATGGGATTCAATTGCGGTATCGTCGGCCTACCGAATGTCGGTAAGAGCACTATTTTCAACGCCCTGACACAAACGCAGGCTGCGCAATCAGC
>JAHEDF010000559.1 GCA_024641365.1 Planctomycetota bacterium
CGCATCTTTACTTAAATTAATTTCTAAAGTAATATGCTCCCCGATTAGGCGACGTAATAAATTTTCAATGTCCTGCAAAACCGTATTCACTGCCAGATGCTGTGATTGCAGCACTTGTTTTCGACTAAATGCTAATAATTGATACGTTAATCCGGCTGCCCGCTGCGCTGCCTTCTTTATTTGCTCCACATGTCGTATATTTGCATCATTCGCCGACAGACGATTACTCAGTAATTCACTGTAACCCATAATTGCCGTTAATAAATTGTTAAAATCATGCGCAATTCCACCAGCCAATTTTCCAATTGCCTCCATTTTTTGCGACTGACGTAATTCTTCTTCCAATAATTCTCGATCGCTAATATCCATCATCATAGAAATGACCCCAGCGACCTCACCCTTTTCATCGTGCGTTAAGGTCGAATGCCATTCTGAAGTAACAGCTTTTCCTAATTTTGCTGTGCCAACCATTAAACTGACATGGGCGCCTTTATTAGGGATCGCATGAGAAGCCCTGATGTCACCCAATTTAATTTGCGGAGCTATTTTATTTACTGCCCCACCTATTAATTCGCTAGCTGAAAATCCATAAATACGCTCCACCGCCGGATTAGCAGAGACGATTTTCCCTTCTTTATCCCACATAATACAACCAATTGGCATGCGGTCGATCAATGTTTCCAAACGATGCAGTAATCGAATCCGCTCTTGCTCATGTTGGCGCGTTGTAATTTCAGCTTCTTTTCTATCCGTTATATCTGTAGCGCGAATAGTGGCGGCAATAGTGCGTTCTTGCTGTTTAACTGGTGAAATATGACATGAATACCATCTAATAACCTTATGATCACCTTCTGCCTGAATATCGGCTGTAACTATTTCTCCTTTATCAAAGATACGCTCAATAGCATCATACATTAACTTTGAAAATTCAGACGGCATAAATTTATTAATTGGAGATCCGAGTACATCTTCACGAGTAAGCCCTTTAGGAAGATGGTTTATAAATAATAATGTCCCCAATCGATCAACCATGGCGATATAATCAGGTATATTTTCAGCTAAGGCACGCCAGCGTTTTTCAGAATCACGTAATTGACGATCTGCTATTAAACGATGCGTAATATCCGAAATGGTGACTACTACGCCAATAGGCATTGTCTTTTCATCTGCAAAAAGCGGATCCGCATTGATTGACAACCAACGCTGTTGTCCTTCCGGTAAATTTAGCCCAATAATTTTTTTCCGAACTGATTCACCTGTTTTTTGTGCAATCGCGGAGGGATGTTCCTCTGGAGGCATGACATTACCGTCTTCAGTCATGGCTTGCCATCTTTTATCGGTATTAGTTCGTCCCAATAATTGGTCCCGCGATAAACCTAATATAATCTCTGCACTATGATTACATTCGATTATACTGCCATCTGCAGCTTGAATGACGACACCTTCTGCCATTGATGACACCACAGCTCGGTATCGTTCCTCGCTGATACGTAATTCATTTTCTGCACGTCGACGCATGGTCACATCCATAATCACGCCTGCCATGCCAATTGTTTGACCAAATTCATCTCGTAAAATGTCACCCCTTCCCGCCACCCATCTATGTGTACCGACTTTATCTGACGTGACATTGCGCACACGATGTTCTACACGAAATCCACCTCCAGATGTTTGCGCTTGGGCAATTACTGATTTTACGAGCTCAACATCATCAGGATGAATTTCATTTAAATACGCTTCAAATGTGCCAGTGAAACTTCCTGGTTTCATCCCAAATAATTCCTCGGCTAGCCCATTCCAAGTGACCTTATTTGTTTTCGTATCCCATTCCCACACACCAAGGCCCGCTGCTTCAAATCCACGCGATAAGAGTTGTTCTTTTAGTCGTAGCGACTCTTCCATGTGTTTGCGTTCAGTTATATCGATTGAAACACCTGAAATATATGTCCCACCCTGTGAATCTTTTTTGGTTAATTCAATATGTGACATAATCCAATGTGTTGATCCATCCGGCCAAGTGACAGCATATTCCATATTATCAACAACATTATTATTTTGGACACGTTGAATTATTGCTTTCAATTCTTTTTGGCGTTCTTGCGGATAGAGTGCAATCATGCCCTCTAATGTCCTTGGCATTGCCTCATCACTACGACCAAATAATTGAGGCAATCCTTTTGACCACGCTAATGCCCTGGTCTTTACATCTATTGACCAGCTACTCATGCGCGCAATGTGTGGCACATGACGAATTAATATTTCCGTTGTTCGGTCACCAGGGTTCTCATTATGTTGAGGTGACTTATCCGTATGTGACTTTTGTGTCAGCGCTGTGAGCGGCGCTTGACTCTCGTCTTTATTTTGCGCCGGTTTCTTTATTTGTTTCCACCATGCGAGTAAAGAAACCGTCAAAATAGCAGCAAGTACACCGCTCATTATAGGCAAAATATAGCTATCATTATTTGAGGTGTTATCTACACCAAAGATCGACGTAATCGATGCCACGCATAATAGTGCAATTTGAGTAGCCGGCCGAGCCTTAAAAAATCGTGTAAAATATTTTATCACGTTTCAACTACTTGTAGTTAGCGGTTGATATCCCGGTAATTTCGTCACATCAATAGCATCAATTTGATCCGACGGTAAGAAGCGCTCTGCATACGCCATGTAGACGCCCTGATTTATGAATATATCAAATAAATCAGGGTCGATGTGACCGTCGAGTTTCATCTTTCCGAGTATCGTTAGTGCCTGCGACAATGGCATGGCTTTTTTATAGGGACGATCCCCTGCC
>JAHEDF010000102.1 GCA_024641365.1 Planctomycetota bacterium
GAACGCGTAATAATTTTTCTTCACTGACAACGGCAATATAGCGAGCCGCTGTTACCGCGCCGTCTGCAAGCGTCACTAAATCGTGGCGTGTCAGTTGCAATGACATCGGCACGCCAGCAGCACCTTGGAATCCAGCAACAACGCCTTGGGCATGTAAACCCGCGGGCAAATCAGCAGGTGCAACTGCATCTAAACCAGGTGCCTTAGCTGTAATTTCTATGGTACCTTCACGTGCAATCGCGCACACATGGTTACTGCGCGTGGTATCCAGCACCATAAGTGGTTCCAACGCAATAGGCAGCGGCGTGCCCGCCGTTAACGCCGGAACGTCACCATGATCTTCAACCGTAATCGCAAATGGTCCGGTTATTGGAGCTTGGAAGCGTAATTCCCACACACTGCGACCATCTGCACTACTGACTATTTTTTGTTCTGCTAAAGTAGCACCCTTAAAAATTAATTTTTTATCTAAACCACTTGGAGCACTAACGCGTAAAGCAGATAATGCACTATAACGTACTTCACCACGCAACGTAGCCATGCGACGAATATGTCCTTCTGCAACGGTAATTAATTCTTCATGACGAACGGTTAATTCACGCGCACGTGGTGCGATAGCTAAAACAGTGCTCGCTTCGTTGCCTAAAAAAGTAAAACCTAAAGGTAGATCTTCGTCATCTTTTAATTCTTTTGCTAATTGAGCGAGTGGTCCATTGCGTCGTAATTCCTCTACTTCTGTTCCGGTTAATCCGCTGCGTTCACTACTGGTCAGCGACCAACTGGAGGGTGTTGCGACTGCTAAAGTACCGCGCACTTGTCGTGCATCTAAAAGACGAGCGACGGTTACTTTCGTGGTGCCTGCAACGGCATCACGCGAAATAGATGGTGGTGCTTTGAAGCGCACAACGACTTGTCCATGTCCTAACAATCGACCGCGTAATGCTAAATCTAAGCGCCGCACGTCGCCTTTAGCTTCTGCTAAGCGTGAGTCGTCTAAAGGTAGCCCACTGGTATCGACTAACTCCCACGCCGCTGGAACATCAAGCGCCACAGCAAAAATTCCCGCCTTGCGCACATCTAAATCTACAATAACGGCAATAAGATCTTCTTCACGACCAAGACGTACTAATTGATGAACACCTGCACGCACATCACTTGCTAATCGGGTAATAACAATGCGTGATGCAGGAGGAGCGGCATAATAACGGAATGCTGCTACGGCAGAGGGACCAGTATGCGTGTCTTTGGGATCAATTTGACTAACGCCTTCAGCGACATCGACCGCAGCCACAAGGCCTTCACCTTGCACAATAGCAATACGACCAGTGGCACGTGCGGCTTTAAACACAGCTGGCCAATCAACCGTTACCGCACGACTGGCACCCGGATTTAATCCTTCCATCGCTCGTTCCATGCGCACCACTAACGTATAATTGCCACTAATAGGTTGATGGAAACTTACTGACAGGGATTGGGTGCCATCATCAGCAACGATGCGTTCCCAGGTGCGAACATCTTTTCCATCAACCGCTAAGACTTGAGTCTCAGCAGGAATAGAAATATTTACCGAAGTAATAGGACGACGCAAAATAGTGAGATCCAATCCCATGTCATAACGAATGCTGCGTTCACCAATTGATAAACGCGTTTCGCTATCACTTAAAATTAATGCTTCCCCGGTGGCCATTTCGGCAGGTGGTTGCCAATCAATTTTAACATTATTGGTGCCACCTAAGACGGCCAATAAACGCGTCGCTCCTTCAGCGTGCGTCGTCGTTGCTGCAATTGCTGGAATAACATTTAATTCAGCTTCAGCTTGCGGAATTAATAAATCTAAACGTCCTGCACCGGCTGCTGGTAGTACCAAAGAAACGGATCGTTTACCGGATGCATCTCCGGTAACTGGCGCAGCCACAGTAGCCGTAAAGGAATGTTTACCGATGCCCTTTACATGAATAATTAATGATTTTTCTGTTCGCTCGACAATAAGCCCTTTATCTCCTGGAACAAAACCACTCATTCCTAATCCAGCGGGTAATGTGACTTGTGCCCATTCGTCGCTCAATCCGGTAATTGTTCCGGTCAAGGTTAATTCCGCTAAATCTCCTTTTACCGAACCCGTTAAGTTATAATCGTTTAATGTAGCGCCAACGGGTGGCTTGACCGGATCGGTTGGTTTCGGTTGCGAATTTTCCCACAATTGCATGAATTTTTCATACGGTAAAAACACCGACCTTTTTGTTGGATCAGCGTCTGGCACTTTGTCAAAGGGTACGAATACCACCGGAGGCAATTCATCCGCCGCACTCAGTGACTTTGTACATAACAAAGTAAATGGCAGTGCGAGTAACAAAGCGAGGAGGATATGACGCATAATTAAACTCCGAAGAAGCAGCGAATGAACTAATAAGAACAACTAGGCAATCACCTTTGGTAACAAGTTAGTAACAAAGTCAGCACGAGCGAAAAACAAAATTCTATCCTTTGGTGGCTACGCAATTCACCTATGAGCACTGAATTTCTTCCTCTCATAGATTAATTACGGAATCACCATTTGTTTAAGTTCTTGGGCAATAGGTTGTGGGCATTTATCGAGTTGTGCTTGAATTTCTTGCGGTGTAATTAAGTGGACGTTACTCCACCACCCACGTTGTAACCATTCAGCAGTTGCAGCCGCACAAGCGACTAAACGCAAGCGATCACTTGGCTGAGTAGCCAAAATTGAACCGGGTAATGGACAGGCAATTTCTCGAACTGATTCACGTCGCGTGTCGTAATAACGAACGGCTGCATTTCCTAATGGTCCCGTACCGCCATCGACTAAGAGCACTTCAAATAAGGCTGTTACTTGGGTGTCCTGAGATAACTCGCCTGCATCAACGGTATTATCACGGAAATCTTTTGCGGCTAAGCGGCGCTGATCATAACCAATTAAACGGGCATGACTAATGCGCTGTGGATTCCAGGTGACTTGCAATTTAGCATCTTTTGCCAATACACCTAAGCGATCTGGCAATAATGACGTGCTAAATAAGTGAGTCGCTTCCTCGTCACTGCCGACATAATAATGTTGGCCATCACCTTTGGTGGTTAATTCTTGCAATGGACCAGCGTGATATGTCTGTCCACAACCAACCACGACTAACGTAATGCCGCGATCTTTAAATGCGGTTACGCGTCGCAGTAAATCATCTGCTCCAGCAACCGTGCCACCATCAGTTGCTAATAAGACACGACTTTCAACACCCGGCTTCGCGGTTTCTGCTGCTAATTGATAAGCCAATGCTAATCCTTCAGCGGCATTAGTCGCACCACCGGTCGTTAAATTTTGAATCGTTTGTTGGAGAATCGTCGGATCATTACCAGGCGTTGCTGGCAATATGACGCGTGCTTGATCACCAAATGCGACCACTGACACATTATCTTCTGCACGTAAATTCTGAATGAGTGTCTGTAATCCTTTTTGAATACGATCAAGACCACCTGGCTGCGCCATGGAGCCCGAACAATCAATTGCGAGCGTCAAAGATAATGGACGTCGTTCATCAGCTGCTGCTGGTTTTGCCACGGCACCAATCGTCACTAATGCTGTGCGCGTTCCCCATGTCGTTTGTGTACGTGCAAATGGTGATGGGCCCGCTTCAGCAAATAATGAAAATGCCTCTGGGCCTTGTGCTGGCGGATAATCCATTGGCATCGCATTAATAAAATGCTCTGGCTTAATGGTACTTGCGTCGACCGGTTCCCCTGCAGCCACACGTGCTTTGGCATAATTATACGAAGCGGTATCAGCATCGATTGCCACCGTTTGAATAGGATCGACGGCAATTGCCTGCATTGGTGATGTGCCAAATAATTTTTTGAATGTCGCAACATCATAACCCTGATAATCAGTCGGATCTAATGGACGTTGTGCGACATCTAATTGCACTAATCCACCAGTAAACTGCGCTTGTAATTGTGCGCTGCGAGCAACGCGAATTATACCACTGGCGTTTGCTTCGTTAGTGACTTTTAAGGTAATGCCTTTCGCATGATTTTGCTGCAGCACTTGTTGTGCGGCTGGGGTTGCCTGCATAGCCACTTTGTTGTCACTCATCATAACTAATAAGGAGTTGGCATCACCAGCAATTTGATAATTACCAACGGCCAAGAGTGAATCGAGACTGTGGCGAGGATCAATTTGTGACGAATTATTAAACCACGACAGAGCGGTTTGGCTTTGCGAACCGCTATTCGCTAATTGATCTACTTGGCCATTGTGCTCAGCACGATTTTGCGGATCTCTTTTGTTTAATATACTGTCTTTCAGTCTCTCTGATTGTAACTCCCTATCATCATTGACGACTAATTTATCAACTGCGCTATTTTTATCGCTGTCCCAACCGTATGTAGCACCACCATCAGAATTTGTCCAACGCGTATTTGCGCCCTTACCAGTTCCGGGAGCAAGCAATAATCCGGAGACATCCTTCTCTGCGTTCACTAACGAATCTTGTTTCGCAGCTAATTCTCTTGATGCGGAACTTAATTTTTCATTTTGTGCATGTGCTTCTTTAAATTTGGCGGCATTGCCATTTACGATTTCGGTAGTCTCGTCTGTGCTTCCAGCTGCTTCCGATTTGGTTAGCGCATATAACGAATCGTCATTATTTAATGTGCCTCCAACAATACTGTTTTCACCCCCACGTTGACCCGCTTGGCCTTGTTGCGGCTGAGCATTTGGCACACTGAGAGTTGGCCCTGGAAAAGCTTCATTTGTTAACTCTGTTACCTCATTTATAATAGCCGGTTTTTCATCTTGTTTTTGCTGACTATCTTGTTGTTTTGATTTTCTGTCAGCGACAGGCCGATTTCGTGCATAGTCCTCGGATTCTTCCGTTGGAATATCTCTTTTTAGTTCTTCAGATAACTTTTTCGCTACTTCGAATTCTTTTAGATGTGCTAATTCTGTCGGCTTTCCTTCGGTATCGCGGTATAAATTCGTAGCCGAATTACCCGGCACATCCGATTTTAATTCCGACTTAAAGTCGTCTGATTTAGCATTATTCGCTAGGCTTCTTCTAATGTCTTTTGCTTGTCGCTCGCCTTCTGATTCAGGCTTCAACGCTAGGCCACCAAGTGTTGTGTCGCCGTTAGGATTTCCTGTTGGTTGATTTACTGGTGACGTTGTAACTGGTGATGGTGCCCTTGGTGGCGTCATTACCACCGGATCATCTGCACGGGGAGTAGCAGCTGTTGGCGCAGGAATTGAATTCCCTCGTGGTGCATTCGCCTGCGCGCGAGAATTTTCAGTTTTCGCCATCGGTTTTTTAACAGGTTGCCTTTCACGACTTCTACTACTTTTTGCTTCTGCCATAGGCGCAAATGGATCGCTTGGAGCTAATTCACTGTCTGCACTTTCTTTTACTGGCATGGGCCCACGATTTGAGCGTCTTTTTTCATCTACCGTTGCTAATTCTTCTGCTAAACCCTCTTTAGCACTATGATCAAGACCTTCATTCTTTTTTTCGTAAAATACAGCATCAGTTGCCTTGTCAGCAGTCGTCACTGTTAATCGCATTGGTGGCAATTCATTTTCTTCTGCGCTATCACTGTTTGCCAACATACCCGCCGCACGCGGACTTGCTAATGATCCTATACTGATCGTTCCAACATAAGCGACAGCCATTAAGCTAGCCGCTAATCCAATCCACATCGGCGCTGGAAAACGTATTTTATTACTTGGACCCTTTGACGCTGCACCTAATAAAGCATCACGGCGTGGTAAATCTAATTGATAATCTGGCGCATTACCTGCAAATGCTGCTCGTAGTCCGGCTTGAAGCTCACGAATATCTTTTAATTTTGCTCGTAAGTTGGCATTACGATCCAATTGCTCTTCTACCCACATAACTCCTTCCGGAGCTAATTGGGCATCAGCATAGGCGGTTAATAAATAACCAATGTCTTGTTGGTCAAAATGTGTCGAGTTTGTCATGCTAAATCTCCCGCGCGCAGCGCATCGCAGGTTCGCAAGCGTCCTAACGCTTGATGTAAGAGGACACC
This sequence comes from Planctomycetota bacterium, assembly GCA_024641365.1. The sequence continues at coordinate 6,049 of JAHEDF010000102.1, forward strand.
CACATGAGTGGCCGTTTTATCTAATCGTTCAGCAATATCCTGATAACTAAGTCCATCGCGATAACGCAAAATTATTGCGGCTCGTTCCATCGCTGGTAAGGAATCCACGGTTTTCCACAGCACGTTATTGGCCTCATTTTCTGCAACCACTGTTGCCGGAGTTTCCTCAGTTTCCTTGTGATAATCTTGTAAGGTCGTCATGGGAGCCGCCTGACGACGCCGCAAATGATCGATGCAGAAATTTCGCACCACCGTACAGAGCCACGCACCCAACGATGCGCCAGGCCGCCACTTAGCCAACAACTGTTGGGCATCGCGACTAAGACGAAGGAATCCTTCTTGTACCGCATCTTGTGCCGCATGGCTGTCCCCCAGCAAAGCATTGGCAGTCCTGAGCAGATCTGCCTGATGTCGATCTATGAGCGTGCTAAATGCCGTCAGGTCACGCTGACGACAGTAACGAGTTAGCAGGATGTCATCCGGCGACTCGCCAATACTTAGGCTCACATCTGCTCCTACGGACGGGGGTGTACTTTTCTTAGTAACTTTATTCCCCGCCTGATAGCCCCAGCCTGATCAAGAAGAGCCCAGCGTGTGCAAAGCTTTAAAGCACGTAATCCAACCAAAGTACTCTTTTACTAGCCCACTCACATATAAGGGCTTCCACCCAAGTTCATTTCCGCTGTACAGTAGACCTAGGTATTTAGTATCCATAGGGTAACGGCAATATCTCGATGAACTTACCTGAACCGTCTGCTGCTCCACTCGATCAAGCCATGGCGCTACGCTTATTGTTGGCGAATCGCACTATGTTGCTTGGGTACATCAATGCGATAACTGGTGATCCGACGCTAACGGAAGATGTTTTTCAAGAGGTCTCATTGGTGGTGATGGAGAAATATGCCAGCGTTGCTGATATAGAGGGCTTTCGTCCATGGGCACGCACCATCGCGCGTTTTCAATCGCTCAAGGCCGTCAACCGTCGACGTGCAACACCGTTTATTTTAGCCGGTGAAATTATCGATCGCCTTGATCAAGCCTGGGATGAACGCGAAAAAGAAGATCCCAAAGCGGCGTCAATTGAAGCACTCGAATTGTGTTTGAATAAATTAACACCCAAAGCACAAGAATTAGTGCAAATGCGCTATCACCAAGATTTAACGGGGCAACATATTGCCGAACAATTAAATAAACCATTAAATACCGTTTATGTCGCACTGAGTCGCATTCACCGAGCATTAGGCGAATGTATTCGTAATGAATTATCTCGTCGTGAGGTACGTCATGTCGAGTAGCATATTCTATAATGGTGCGACAGATTCTTCGCAGAATGCCAATGAACAATTTGAATGTTTGGCCTTATTGTATTTGGATGGCTTAGCCAATGAACAACAACAAGCGGAATTTCATTATCTTTTGGAGAATGATGTCACCGCAGCTGTGCGACTTGCACAGGTTGCTGATTTACATGCTAAGTTACGCGAGCTTGGGAAATCGCATGCTGATCAACCTGTAAGCAAAACTCATGTATCAACGCGTCATTATCGTAAAAATCGCCCCACCACAAAACGTTTTAAATCAACAAAAAGAAAAAAATCTTCTTTTCCGCTTCCGTACGCCATTGCCGCATCGTTGTTTTTAGCAGTTGGTGCCATTGCCATAATAATGGCAACGTATAATTCACATGATCGCATTTCTATTTTGTCGGGCAGTATTACACTTACACGCAACGGGCATTCCAATATACTGACGAAATCACAAGCATTAGAACCTGGCGATCAATTACAAACAAATGGCGATAGTCGTGCAACAATTATCGCCGCCGACAAAAGCGTTATTAACATTTTGCCGCACAGTACCATTACGTGGCGCTCTCCACAAAATCCATTGCGAATTACCACTGGCTCTGTCGTCGCAGATATAATGCCACAATCTATTGATAACCCTTTTCGTGCAGAAACGACACATGCTAAAGTAACGGTAATTGGCACTCGATTTGTATTAACTGCCGATGAAAACAACTCCGTTCTGAGCGTCGACCACGGACGTGTTCGCCTGGAAAATAAAAGCGACCAAAATTCCATCGAGGTTGGAAACCAACAATTATCAAGCTCTACAGGAACTGGCGTTTTAGCAACCATGGCAGCGCCTGTACATGCATCCTACGGGTTAACTGGTGATTATTATAATAATATGGATTTTACCAATTGGGCCTTACGCCGAGTTGATAATGATATTAATTTTGACTGGCAACAAAATCCACCAGATAATCGCATGCAAAAAGGAACATTTTCGATTCGTTGGCGCGGCTATGTAGTACCTCCTTTCTCCGGTAATATACATTTCAAACTTGAAATAGATGATGGGGCGCGTTTATGGATTGCCGACTCTTTAGTAATTGATCAATGGGGCTTAAATGAACTTGTTACCTATACTGGAAACATGCATCTAAAAGCAAACCACCCCTACCCGATTCGTCTCGAATATTTTCAAGATCCAACGCTTGCCGTTATTAAATTATCGTGGTCATCTGACGGGAAAAATTTCCAGCCAATTCCTTCATCAGCATTTCGCCCGCTTACCTGGCAACCAAAATAGTTACGAATCCGTATAGGTGTAAACCCCAGATTGTCCGCTTGTTTCAGAAACAGCTACTCGCAATTTTTTCACTGATAATTTACCGAACGATTCTTGTAATCGTTTAAATAACTCACGTCCTAACCACGCGGCAAAATTTTCAGCCGAGGTATTATTAATTGGCAAAACAATTATTTCTTCTGTTGGCGCTAAGTAACGACACTGACGATAAGTAACATCTGTGTGTCCATCATCGCGATGTTTATAGGTCAACTCATGATGATTACCTGGAATGAGCCAGTGTTCATCTAAGTGATCGCACAACGCTTTAATAATTGGTTTGACCATTTTAAAGTCGATAACCAGACCGTGTTCACTTAATTTTCCATCCACTTCAACTTTTACTTGATAGTTATGACCATGGATGCGTTCCTTAGACCCATCAGGGAAAATCAAAAAATGAGCACATGAAAATTTCAAGTACTCCTTCTCAATAAGAATGGACCATTGTTCCATAGAAACTCCTGCGTGCAGGCTGGTATACTCAAGCCGTCTGCTTTGGCACACATACGCTTGCACGTTGGGCCGCGGCTGCAACCCTCCGGGCATGTCCGAAACGGTTAAAGCGCTATTCGCCAACATCGCCCCAAAATACGACCTGCTTAATCGGGTTTTATCAGCACGTAATGATGTCCGCTGGCGAAAACGCATTCTCAAACTCGTTCGAGGGGCACCCGATGACGTGCTTGATTTAGCCTGCGGAACCTTCGATTTAGGTTTAGAGGCATTGCAGCAGGGTAAGGCTAAACGAGTACATGGCTGCGATTTTTGCCAGCCCATGTTGGTGGCTGGCGCAGAAAAACGTCAGGGGCATCCACTCAGTGCGAGCGTTGGTGACGCTTTACACCTCCCCTTTGCTGATGGCTCCTTTGATTTAGCGATGGTCGCTTACGGCTGGCGCAATTTTGGTGATCCACAAGCAGCGATTCACGAACTGGCGCGGGTGCTTCGACCTGGTGGCCAATTGCTCATATTAGAATTTTTCCGTCCGACCTCGTGGTGGCCAAAAATGTTTTATGGTTCATTTGGTAAAATCGTATTTCCCGTTGTCGGCGGTACACTCGCAGGAAATGCCAGCGCCTATCGTTATTTAAATGACAGCATTGCGCAATTTTTGTCCCAGGAAGAAGCAACGAATACTATTACCGCTGGTGGATTTAGCGAACAACGGTGGGAATCTTTCTTTGGTGGAATTAGCCACGGCGTGGTTGCGCAACGAGGTTAATTAATTAGTCCGGAAGTCCGGAAGTCCGGAAGTCTTGTGCCATCGTACATATAGATCGGTGCGTGAAGTTAATTTCACAGCTGCGAAAAGATGATCGCTGCACTCACTCATATTCTTGAATCCCATGAGGCGCGCAGCGCGACCTTTCTGCAGTTGTGCACAAGGCAGAACCTATCCGACAAAAGCCCACGTGCGGGCCAGACTTCCGGACTTCCGGACTTCCAGACCCCAAACGTATGTCTTTCACAATCCCAGTTTATGCCATAGGCTGCACGCATGCTAATTCTCCTATTACGTGTGGTGTTTGTGACTTTGGCCACCCTGATTGGGTTCACCAGCGGCTCAAATATTTACCGAAGCACCTTAGAAGACAGTTTACCAAGTTGGTTTGGTG
>JAHEDF010000560.1 GCA_024641365.1 Planctomycetota bacterium
ACATGCATGAATTAGCGCAACGTTTCGGCTTACCCTTACATGATTATTTGGAAGACGACCCATTAATTGAAACCTATTTTGATTTTGATGGTGTTCGCCGCACGACGCAGGAAGTTCTTGAAGCGTATGCGCCTATTGCTCCACATGTTGATGCAGCCAATCATTCTGTAACAAATTATTGGAAAACTATTATGTTCAACCAGCCAAACGGTGGTGAATATTTAGATTCCCATTCGGTCACTTCGTGGCTGGAATCAATCGGTGCGTCCGGTTGGATTAAAAAATTATTAGAAGTCGGCTACGAAACTGAATTTGGTCTCGATACGCACGATAATAATGTCATTAATATGTTGTACATGATATCGACCGACGTTACGAAAATGATGCGTAATGATCGCTTTGATATTTATGGTATTTCCGATGAACGTTTCCATTGCGCCGCTGGTAATGATGCAATTCCCCAAGCTTTAGCCAATGATATCCCCGGGCAAATTGAATTAGAGAAAAAATTAATTGCGCTAAAAACACGCTCCGATGGTAAATATGTCATGTCGTTTGAAGATGGCACTGAGCGCACCGCAGACCATGTCGTGCTAGCCTTACCGTTCACTATTTTACGCAAAATTGATTTAACAGGATTGAATTTACCTAACTGGAAAACCAACGCGATTAATAACATGGGTTATGGACAAATTACCAAAGTCATCACCGGCCACACTACTCCGGTTTGGCGCGCAAAAGGATTCTTTGGTAATTCGTATAGTGATCGCGGCTATCAATCGAGCACCGAAACCAGCCGTAAACAACCGGGCACTACTGGTATTCTAGAAAATTACATGGCAGGAACCACCGCGTTAAAAGCGGCGGAAGGTGGAATTAAGAAACACGTCAACACATTCCATGATCAAGTCGATAAAGTTTTTCCTGGAGTCAAAGCAAGTTACAATGGCAATAACGTGCGCATGGCGTGGAGCAAATATCCCCACACCCAAGCTGCTTATTCGTCGTATCGCGTTGGCCAATATACTACCATCGCTGGTGCTGAACCAATTCGTATTGGCAATTTACATTTCTGCGGTGAACACACCACCATTGATTATCAAGGCTGGATGGAAGGCGCAGCACGATCTGGGGCGGATGCTGCCAGTGAAGTTGGCTCAGACTTAAAATTAACGCCGCCGAAAGCACGCCTGAATGGTCGTAAAGGCACGACCATTCACGCAAACGGATAAGCACGCAAAACCCCCAGCGACCGGCTGGGGGTTTTTGTGTCTAGCATTAATCACTCGTATTCATTCTTCTCGCTGACCGATGAAAAATATCATTAGTCGTGGAATAAAATTATTTTAAATAGTTAGCATTCGTAGATCGATAAAAAGAGTCTGTCGATCATCGTTGCTACAGAGCCAAACAGTATTTACAGCAAGCGAGAGCAACACTCTCATAAATTCTTCTAGGTCGGACTGGCGAATTATTACTCATGTGATTTGATGATATGCCATGAGCACCATTCTACGCAGTATTAATCCGTGGACAGGCCAGGTTGTTGCTGAAATGCCGAGAAGTAGCAGTGGTGCCGTTGCCAAGCATTGTGAAGTGGTACAAAATTCATTCCATGAGTGGCACTCAGATCACACAAAACGGCGCGCGCTCTTACTCCGCTTTGCCGAGGTGCTTACACAAGAGCGAGCATCACTTATTACGACTTTATGTGATGAAGCAGGAAAAAATATCACCGATGCTACGGCAGAGGCCGATTTATTAGTTAAAAAGATTCACATAACCTTAGATGCTGGATTAACGCGCACGCCATTAGAATCCACAACTACGAGCGAACCGCACATAATATGGCGACCACGTGGTGTCGCCGCTATTTTAGGACCATTTAATTTTCCACTTCATTTATTACACGGTCTAGTCGTTCCCGCTTTAGCCGTTGGCTGCACCGTCGTCGCTAAGCCCAGTGAACATTGTCCTGCGCTTGGGAGACTATACGAAAAACTCATTCATGATGCTGGTTTAAAAGCATATTGTCGGGTTGTTTATGGACAGGCAGAAACGGCACAAACGCTGATTACGCATCCGGCAATTACCACGGTTGCAGCTGTTGGCGGTAAGCGCATGGGTGCTGCATTAACGCAGACATTAGCACGACGACCAGAAGTCGTTTTAGCGCTTGAATTAGGAGGCGTAAATCCTGCGCTGGTGTTGCCGGATGCTGACTTAGCCGCCGCCGCAACAGCCATTGCCGATGGTGCGTGGCGCATGGCCGGACAACGCTGCACCGCAACCCGACACGCGCATATTGCGCGTTCTCAATTAGCTGAATTTTTACCACTGCTTGAACAGCAACGACAATTATGGATTCCAACGGGATTACCTGATGGTCCAAATGGTGCGCTCATTCATGCGGTTGCTCGTGCGCAAATAAATTCATACCTAAATTCATTACCACCTGGACTCAGTGTTCATGCGGGCGATATTACGAAACAATTTGCTGATAGTACCTGCGTAGATCCCATTATCGTAGTCGTCGATAATCCCGCGGTTCGACAATTAGATGCATACCGAGAAGAACATTTTGGTCCGGTACTTATTATTGATCCCTATGACGATCTTAATGACTGTATTAAAAGATTAGCAGAAAACCCTTACCGCCTTGCTTGTTCTGTCTTTACTGCTGATCGTAATCAATTTTTATCGCTGGCATCGCGATTACCCTATGGCCAAGTAAACCATAACCGTCCAACTGCAGGCGCTCGTAGCGACATGCCATTTGGTGGC
>JAHEDF010000561.1 GCA_024641365.1 Planctomycetota bacterium
TAATCCACCTAAATAGCCAATTAATTGTGGTTTCCCATCCCACCATAATCGCCGTATACTGCGTGCACCATGTGCAATAATCCGCCCTGATTTATTTTTCACGACAATTGCATGTTGTCGCACTGTGCAAGGATTAGAGTGAGGAGGACAACACTGTAATTGAATTAATCCTGGGAGCGGTTGCTGAAATAAGGCACGAATACCTTCGGCATCTTGTGCCGTGGCTATGGACAAAGGTGTACTAAGCGCGGTCATGCTTGCAGTAATTCGCCAGTCCACGCTTCATCACCTAAGGGTAAATGATTGCGCCCGTCAACATCCTTACGATGCATCGCATTAATAACAAAAAAATTAAATAACATCCACGGATCATTACGATTAACGGGGGCTTGTGCCCGTTGGGCAATACTACCCCATGAATAAAATGAACGCCGAGCGTGAATACAGTACTCTTCTAAAGCATCTGCCGATAACCCGCGTGGATGAAATGGCACCATGCCATAGCGATATTGTGGATCGAGCCACCAAGCGGGAAAACGCAAACGGTCTTCTTGTTGTAAACGTTTATAGAGTGGCGTTCCAGGGAAAGGTGTCAGGTGATTAAAAGCGGCAATAAATAAACCCTGATCGCGAGCAAATGTTACGGATTCGTCAACACTGGCAGCACTGTCACCATCATAACCAAAAATAAATGTGCCATAAACGCGAATTCCGTGTTTGCGAAACTGGGCTATTGCTGCTGTTGGTCCACCACGTGCTAAATTAAATGATTTATTCATTTGCCGCAGACGCTCTGGATTTAACGTTTCAAAGCCAACCAGCACGCCCTGACAGCCACTTTCATTCATTAGTGATAATGCTTCAGCATCGTGTGCAACCGCGATGCTCGACTGACCAACCCAGCGAATGCGTTCAGCAATTAATGCACGAAATAATTCCTTTGCCCCATGTATGTCCGAGGTAATATTGTCATCTATAAAGAAAAATAATTTCCCGGGACTTTTGAGTGCACGTACTTCTTTTATCACGCCATCAATATCGCGGCGATTTTGTGTTCCGGAAAAAGCGGTCGTAATAGCGCAAAATTCACAGGTGAAGCGACAACCGCGTGATGACTCAATGAGATTAATCGGTAAATAGCGTTTGCCGCGAAAAATGCTGCGGTCAGGATTAATGCGCAGGGTTCTCGGTCGGCGTTCAGCACGATAGACATGGTGTGCTTGCCCATGTTGCCAATCGTCGAATACGCGCGGCAAAATTTCTTCGGCTTCACCAATAATGAGTGTTTCACAATAACGGCTGACTTCTTCTGGACATAAGGCGGCATGAAACCCGCCCATCATGACCGGAATATGACGACGGCGATATTCGCTGGCTATTTGGTAGGCGCGTCGTGCGGTAAAGGTTTCGACACTAATCGCTACCAAATCAGTAGGTTCATCAAAAGGGATTTTTTCAAAGCGATCATCGTAAAAACGCACGGTGGCATTTTTTGGCGCTAATGCAGCAACGGTTGCTGCTGGTAATGGCTCCATTTGCCAAGTTTTAATATATTTTTTTTGACCGATACGACGACCAACACAGGGATGAATAATGGTAAGGCGAAAAGAACGGCTCACGCTGTGGCCTCGGCAGTTTGTACCGATGCCCATGACATCATATCACAATTATAAAAACGATGCAGTCGCCGCGCATAAAAACGATAGCCGAGGTTCGTAAGTAATGAAATATGGAATGGTGCGGCTGTTTTTCTCATACGCTTCGCAATGGATGTCCAACTATAGGCGTATTTCCACGCTACTTCGGTGCCTTTTTGCAATTCGTCTACGGACACGTGCGTTGGTTGATAGACCACATGCTGTCCATCATATAATTCCCAATTGCGAGTGAGCAGACGACCCTGCGCTTCGAGACGACGAAATAACGGCGTCCCTGGAAAAGGCGTTAAAATAGCAAACCGTGGCAAATCAATGCCAATATCAACGGCAAATTGCGCGGTGCGCATAAACACATCGGCCTTGTCATGATCATTACCAAAGACAAAACAACCTTGTAAGGCAATGTTGCGTTCATGCAGACGTTTTACCACGTCGTCATAACGCTCAGGATTATTAAATCCTTTGCGCATACCTTTTAGTGATGCTCCATCAATAGATTCCAAGCCCATTAATAAACCACGGCAGCCGCTATTGGCAGCCGCGTCCAATAAGGCTTGGTCATGCGCTAATAAAGTGGTGGCAAGTCCGAACCACTGAATACGCAATGGTTGAAGTGCGGCAAATAAACGCAGAGCATAAGCACGATCGGCAATAATATTTAAATCTATAAAAATAGCACGTCGTGCACGGTTTCGGCGAATATCTTCGACAATTTCTTCGGGCGGTTTTTGCAATGGCCGACCTGGCCAAGCTGAAGGCACCACGCAAAATTCACATTGATGGACACAGCCACGCGTGGCTTCGAATACATCTTTGGTCAAATAACGACGGACAGGCAACACTGAACGATTTGGTAAGGGGCGATTGCCAATATCAATGTGTGCTTGTTGCGTATAGCGACGCTGTAAATTTCCGTTAATAAAATCACGTAATAAACGTGGCCATTCATCTTCTGCATAACCAACGACAATCGCATTCGCATGTGGTTGTGCATCATCTGGTATAAGCGTGGGATGTGGACCACCCATCACCACGGTAATGTCACGATCACGAAATTGTTTAGCTAATTCATAGGAACGTGGAGCTGTTCCGGTAATGACGGTAATGCCAATAATATCCGCT
>JAHEDF010000103.1 GCA_024641365.1 Planctomycetota bacterium
AGCAGGGTCACCATTTTGTAATAATAATCGTGCTGCACGGTCAGGGAGCTGACGAATATACTCATCCCACTGCGGTGTTATAGTACGTTGTGACATTGCTAATAACCAACGAATGGCGGGCTTCGCATCGGTGAGTACCGGAGCGAGGTCACGCTCTTCACTTATGAGCCAATTCATGAGTGGTATAATGACCTGCGGTTGATCGGCTAACGAACGAGTTGCTAAACGTGCCAATGCCGTGGCTGCTTCCAGGCGATTAGCACTAATTTCTGTGGTGATAACCTCGCGAATAGCTGTTGCTAAACGCTCGCGACTCGCCGTACTGTTATAGGCTCGTAAAATATTAGCGATCGCATCGTCATCATGCGCGCCATTAATGCGCACATGTAATCCCCACTCACCATTTCCTTGTTGCACCATACATAATAATTCATTGGTACCGGCTTTAAAACGTACAGGAATTTTTATTTGCCCAGGTAAGACAGAACGGTTTTCTCTGTCTTCATGTACAAGTTCACGATTAAACCATACTACCAAACCATCATCCGCACCAATTTCCAATTCGCCTTCACCAGCATTTGCGCTAAAAGTGCGGTAGGTAAAGGCGACACAGTTTTCTTTGTGGTATAAGCGAGCGAGATCAAGAATATTATCGCGATACGCATCAGCTCCTGGACGACTCCAACGCAAATCCCCAGCTCCACTATCTAATCGTATATGGCGAAATGAAACGGGTGGTTTTTGATAGGCTTGCCAATTATCATTTGGAAACGGTCCAATGACATGCCAATCAGTAATCACTGGTGAAAATAGCGGATTGGTTTCCTTTTTAGTTGGTGCTTTGTTGGCAATTGCCAGCAAGCGTTCACCTGCCGGGCTATCCACTAAGCAGGTGATGGCGTAGGCGTATCGCCATGCCGATATCGCGTTCGTATCAGTAGTTTCTTTTGCTTTTTTAATTGCGTCCATTGCCAACGCATGCTGTGCGCCGATCTGAGCAGCGCATGCTTGTTGATAATAAATAATTGCACCAGGGATATTATTATTAGCAGCAGATAATTCTGCTAATTCGACTAAAATACTTTCCCACGGTGTCTCGCTATTATAATATTTTTGTAAATGAGTTAGTGCAGTAAGTCGTTGGTCATTTTTTGCTTCACGACTCGCTTGTTGGGCTTGTAGCGCGTAGAGTAATGCCAACTGCTGCGCATTTTGTCCGGCGCATGCTGTTACGGCAGTGGTATCGTGTTGGGGATCACGCACCATGGCCTGCAACAATAAAGGAAAGCGTAATTCATGAGTTTCCGGTAACCGTTCTGCCACACCGCGTAAAATTTCCGGAATGTTATCTTGTTGCTTGGTTATCAACGCTAAGCGAGCCAATTCAAAACCAGCTTCGGTGAGCGTAACGGTATCAAGCTGTTCACTGGCTAAAAGTTTTTTACACAACGTCGTAGCACGATCAGGGAAACCCATGGTTTTCCATAGGCGCACTAAATTGAGTTGTGTGGTCGGTGAATTACCATCATCGCTGGCTTGTCGCCGTTTGGCTAAGGCGTCTATGGTTTCAATTAATTTTGTTTCGTCGCGTAATGAACGATAGAGACGAGCACGAGCAAATGAAAGTGCATCGACTTGCTGACCAGTGAGTTCATCACTATCTAATGCCTGTCCCAGTATGTCAGCAGCTAAATGGCGTTGGCCAAGCGCTTCATACCACGTGCTGATTTCTTGAGATGCACGAACTATGTTTTCCGTATCGTTAGAAAATGTATTAATCGCATATGTCAGATCCGCTACGCGCTGCAGCGGCGAAGCGGCATCATGTCGAAATGAAAAACGACAATTGCCACCCCAGGCAGAGGTTAAGTGCAAGACAACAATATTTTCTCCACGATTGAGCCACACCGTTGCTGCATAACGGTCAGGTACAATATCGGTTTCGTAACCCCACCGTTTATCAGCGACTAAACGGCCATTGACGTAAATGTCGATTGCCTTTGCACCATCAAATAAAAAACGTTCTATGTGTGGTTCTTCGCAGCGAATTGTTGTAATGGCGTAAGCAACTTCCCCATCATTTTTAATAGGAATTTGTGTTTTGAGATTAATTGAACGTCGTGATTGTGGCCCTTCTCCGACAACGGGATTCCACACTAAATCATGGCCAGCAATTATGGGAAATCCATTTGTAGTATCGATGGTACGTTCAGGTCCATATTCTTTATCCGTTGCGGGTAATGGTCCCAATAAATGCCAATCATCCACCGTGGTTTGATCGAGATCGGCTTGGCGAATTTCTTCAAAGCCAGTGGCTTTTTGTACGATACGTGCACGCGGTAGCGCCGGCACGTCATTACTGATGCGTAATTGACGAATGGTAAACGTGACGGGTGTTGAGTGACCGGGATCAAGTGCATTATTTGCAAGTAATGGTTGTCGTTTTTCAGCATCATCACCAAACCATCCACGTCCAACAACGACATAACCCGGTGGTTTAGAAAATAAATTATCACGGCGCGGTAAACTAATTAATGTTTTATAAGTTATTCCATCTTTGCTGATTGCTGCACTGACATCATTGCCGGTCACTAATAAACGAACATGTGCTGGTGCTTCTCCGCTATATAATTGGTGGTCAGTTGCGCGTGATTCAATATTTCCATCGACAATCGACCAAGCCCATCCACGACGACGCCATGGTTCATAGCGTTCAACGCCTTCACTCATGCCACCTAAACCAATCAGAATTGCATTAGTAGGATTCCAATACAGCGCTATGAATGTGGGAATACCGCCTATTTCACGTTGTTGTTCACTATTAATCAGCGCCGATATAACTAAGGGTTTGTGATCGTTTCCATCAATATCCAGAGAACGAAAGAGCGCTTGATATTTAGCGAGAGGTCCAGTTATAGATAAAACCCCATTGTTAAATTGTTGCGTTGTGCCGTCTGCAACTTTCCATTCCCAGTGTGTGGGCGCTTCGTTGCCAGTAAAATCAGCAGGCCACGCTAAATCGACAGCGTGGAGAGCTGTGGTGCAAACGAGCAGACACATCCATGTCACAAATAGTCGCATTAGTTTTCCTACCAGCATTATAGTCACAGGAGTTACTTTCTACGGACCAGCATGAATCACCGCTGCCCATGCCCACACAACTTCATCATCAGTTGTCGTGCCATCTGCACCGGAATCTGTAATTAAAGTAAGGGTGCTGATCCCTGCTAAGGGAACGGTAATGGTGTGAGAATTATGATCAGCTAAGGTTACTTCTGTTAAAACTTTTTTATCACCAAGCACGCGAACCACAGCATCGCCGCGTTGTCCGTATGCTTGGTCACGCGCAACGGTGACGACAAATGCTGTAGCTGGTTGTGTTAACGTGAAGGTGGCCTCACTACGTGCACGCGTATAAAGACCATGTTCTACGGTGTTACCAGCAAGTTTTAGTATATCACCGCGCCAAGTGCGATTTTTTTCTGGAGCAATACCGGCATCTAAAAAACCAGTTTGAGTGGATGTAGATGCAATCTGACTAAGCGGCTGAATATGCGTGCTGACTGTCCACCAGCACGCAACCATTTCTATCGGGAGTGTAATTTTCCCAAAAATACTGTGTTCTAACACGACCTGTTTATCTGTTAATGTTATGATGGTACCGCTAACAAGTTCGCCGCTGACTAAACGCAGATAATGTGGTGCGGAGCTAGGCGTCAGCGCGGTTTCAAGTCGCAACAACGTTAATCGCGAACGTGGAATATCAATTATACGTTTACCGGTATTTATACCTGCGGAACCATTATTTAAAAAAGTAAGATTGCCACTGAGTGCATCGCCATTACTAAATTCTGCTCCAGCACTCATCACATTTATACGAGTAAGATTATGCGTGGTTTGTGGCGCGAGAATAAAAGCTGCTAATGCTTCAGCGGGTATGGTATGTGTTCCAAAACGATCCGTGGTCAGTGATGCCTGGCCATTTTGCAGACTCAACGTTGCACCAGCAATCACATCGCCATTTGCTAAAATAATACCCTGATCAACTTGTGGCACAGGCGATAAATCCCTTTGCTGTGCCGCTATGACATCGTGTAAATTTATTTTTTTACCTGCGACTTGCAGCTCTTGGCCTTGAACGTTTGTTGGCCCAGTATGCCATGTGCCGTCGCTACTAAGCAGCAGAAAATCAGCAGCTGATAAGACAGAACAATTAAGACAGCTAATTATGGTTGTTAGGACAATGCCGCGCAGCCATCGTTTGATTGCGATAGCAGGAATTAAAAAACGAGGATTCGATAATATGGCTCTTTTTTCCATATCAAAGTACCCACTCACAAATTAGCGCTGATAAATAGGCAGAAAGCGGTAAGGGATATTTAGCACTAAAGCTGCCATCGCGGTTGGATATTGATCGTAACCACTGCTCCAACGACCATCGGCTTGTTGCGTGCTCATTAATTTTTTAGTGATAGCAGGATACCACTGATTCCAAGCACGCCGTCCCCATTCGCCAGCACTTTGCGCCTGATAAATACCCATCGCGGCATAATATTGGCCATAATAATAATGTTCCTTTTCAGCAGGCACTTTTCCAACGGGATCATGTGATATTAAATAATCGACACCTTCCATGACTTCTTTGGCGCGATAATTACCCGCAACCTGGAGCGATAAGACGCCGGCTCCGGTTAATGCGAAGCCGGATTTTCCACTGCCTGGTGTATAACTAAAACCACCTTCTTTGCCTGCCTCTTTTGAACTATGACAGCTTTTTACATATTCTATACCAAGATCGATGGTTTCTTTGGGAACCAAAATTCCGCCATCTTTTGCAGCACGTAATGCCATCAACATCATAACCGTTACGGATAAATCATCGTCAGCCACACGCGGTTGATAACGCCAACCACCTTTGCGATTTTGCGTCGCCACAATTAATTCAATCGCCCGTTTTACCACATCGCGGACACGTGTGTCCTGTGTCATGCCCCACACTTCTGCTAATGCCAAGGTTGCTAATCCATGATGATACATGGGGGCACCTTGCATGCCCTGTTTATAAATTAAACCATTTGGTTGCGCACAATTAAGTAAATATTGGGTGGCCTTTGCTGTGCTGGTGCCGTGTTCGCCAGATCCCGGTACATGGCCACCGCTTAAAAATGCTAACGTGCATGACGCAACAATGCCGGTGGTGGAGCCAAAGCTTCCAGGCCATGAACCGTCATCACGTTGTGTACTCGCTAAATAAGCTAAGGCTTTTTTGCTGGCAGCGGCAGCCGCAGGAGAAATTTCAATTTGATCAGCGGAGGTGTCTTGGGCATAGATCGCTGGTGCGTTAAATAATGCTAATCCAATTATTAAATGAGGCATGACAACTTTTAAGAAGCTGCGAGCTGCGAGCTGCGAGCTGCGAGTAAAGCGTTTTGCGCTTTGTTCGACAGCTCCGTGCTTGATGCAGTTTCTGTCGGTCACAGAGAGGTGAGTATACAACATAATACTTTCAAACTCAGGTGATAAAAACTCGTAGCTCGTAGTCCGTAGCTACATCATTTTCCTGCTGCGAGATTTTGATAATATAAAGATAATTGTTTTTCATAGCGCGCGGGGAATTTATCTTTCTGCGCAGCATTTAATGTTTCACGTTCTTTGGGCGGTAAATCCACTTGCCATGCCGCATTACCGTGTTCGTTATTTTTGTCACCATTTTGTAAATCAGCGCCAAGATCTTTTGGTTCTTTCGGATCAACGGTTTGCGACTGATTTTGCACGACTAATTGCGGTGGCTCTTCAGTTGGCATTGGCTTACCAGGTTGTCCAGGTTTTGGCGGCATGGGTGCGCCCGTAGCCTTGGCTAATTCTTGCTTCAAACCTTCGCTTAATTT
The DNA here is from genome assembly GCA_024641365.1 of Planctomycetota bacterium. The sequence continues at coordinate 5,889 of JAHEDF010000103.1, forward strand.
TTCCAGTGCAGCTAACGCTTTTTCTTGTTCACTCGCGGCTTCGCCCTGATCTTGTTTTCCTAATTCCTTCGCGGCTTCGCCTTGTGCTTCAGATGCTTCTTTTGCCGTGCTTTCTAACGCTGCTGGCGTTTCCACCTGCGCTAATTGAGCTTGCAGATCAGCTTGTTGCGCTTGCTGTTGATTAAATTCTTGAGGACTACTGTTTTGATCAAGCGCTTTGGTTTTTTCATTTAATTGTTGTTGCTGCTGTTGAATACTTTCAACTTGCGCGATTTGTTGTTCGAGTTCCGCTGCCGTTGGACTTTGTTCCGGCGATTCGCTATTTAATTGTTCTTGGGCTTTTTCTAGTGCGTCGAGCACTTTTTGCTGTGCTTCTTGAGCCTGAGCTAATTGATTATCAGCAATATCCTGTGCGGCTTCTTCAATGGCATCTTGAACGGCGGCATCAGCTAATTTCTCTAATGCTTTTTCAGTTTCTTTCGCTTGTTCAGGATTATCTTTCTTTTGCTCTTTCGCTTGTTCTTTTAATGCTTCGACCGCTTCTTCAACTTGTTTTTCTAATTCATTTTGTTGTTCTGCGGTTTTTTCTAAATCTTTCTTTTCTTCTTTATTCAGTTCTTCTTCTTTTTTGCCCAAAGTTTTCTCTGCTAATTTTTCAGTAGTCTCTTTGATGCGCTTTTGTTCTTTTATTACTTCGGATAGATCCTTTTTGGCTTTTTTTCCGAGTTTCTTTTGTAGTTCATCTAACAAACGATTTAATTCTACCACAATAGCATCTTGGCCTGATGAGGCTTCAATTAATTCGTTACGTATTGCGACTAAATTTTGTAATTGCCGAGCATGGGATAAGCGTTTGGTGACATTCGGCATGTTGGGCTGATCAACTTTTGCGTCAGGCGCACTTAAATCTTGCAAGGCAACCGTTAAGGTATCGAGCGCTTTTAATTTATTTTCATCGCCAAGGCCGTTGTAACGATATTCATCAATAAGACCGAGTACATCTTGACCAGTGGCAATGGTTTGCGAATTAAGACTGCGTTGACGCCCTTCTTCCGAACGAACGGCACGACTGGTCGATTGGTCGGCTGACCATGCCTGTCCGCTAACAACAGCCAGGGGGGCGGCAACTGCGATGGCACATAAAACTGGGCTCAATATATGTCTCATAAGCAATCCCTTGTAAGGTGATAACGGCCAGTTGGCCCAGTTGTTACTGAGGGGAATTTACCCAAAAATAAGTGACCTGAACAGTCTTGTATTAAGACGTCCACCTCTGCTAAGCCATGGGTAATGCGCTGTTGTTTGCACATGGGTTTGTTTTGTCCCGATATTATTGAAGGCACCTGACCATGAGAACGCATGATCATGGTTTAGTCGGGTTTTCAGGCGGATCGCTTGGCGGGTCAGATGGAATGTCGCGGCGCAAGGTATCGACGGAATCGCGACCTTCTTTTTGTTTATCACGAATGTGTTTCAAGCTTTCGATTACTGCGGCACGCTCACGTTCGAGCATCTCTTGTAACACCGCAGCCTCAACAACGGTGAATGCATATTGTGAACTTACGCCACGATTTGCCTGCGGAGTGCGACCGTCGTCAACTTCAATCCAATAAGTAATTCGACAATTATTGGGAATTGTCAGGGTCCGTAAATCAAAAATAATTTCACCACTGACTTCGGGCGATGCTGTGCCTTTTACTAAACCGACTAATTCCAAACTTTCAGCAGGTGGTTGATTTTCTGCATTAAAGGCAACGTCTTGACCAGAAAAAATTTCTTCGCCCGTGGTAATACGATATTTTAAACGCCCTTTGGCAACACCATGATCATCGCGTGCAGTAAAACGAATCGGCCAGCGCGCAAATTTTGTAACTGTTTTATCGCGTGCTGGAAATGTGATACGCACATTCGGATCACGATCTTTAACTGCATTAATAACATAGTTAATCGGGTTACGATTATCAAAACCATCATCGCAGCGTAATGATAAATGGTAAGAGCCACTAACATCAACGGGCAATTCGATTACACCGGTCGTGCCATTAGAAGTTAATTGGAGTGCAACAGGTTGTTGATCTTCTTTATTGATGCGGCGAATTAACGTTGCCTCAAGAACGGGCCTATTAAATTGCGTGGTAATTGTAACATGGCTTCCTTCTGGCGCACGAATATCGCCGACCGCAGAATTTTCATTAGGACGCCCTAAATACGCAGGGAATTTATACTCAACATTGATGCCCTTAATTGCCGGACGATCGACAGCGGTAATTTTTTCAAATTGATTCCAAATCGCATCGTGTGCTTCCGGACGATAGGTCATGTCAGATAAAACGTGTTGAATGGTGCCCGTATAGCTGCTGCTGGTAGGATTTTCTCGTACCAAAATTAATTCGCTAGTATGGCCATCAGTATCAATTAGCGACGCAGTTGCACGTTCAGGTAATGTGCCGGTTGGATCTAGATCAATACGTATGGTAAACGATTCGCCGCGAGCAACCGTTTGGCCAGCAGTAACCGACAATATACGTGCTGCTGTTGGATAGCTGACCTCTGCTAAGGTTAATCGAGCAAATATTGCACTAGCGAAATCACTACGCCAGGCGCCAAGCGCAACGGCTAATGCGACAAAAGCCGCTGCAATAAGTGCGACTTTTTTCATCATCGTTAAATCGATGATATCGGTGAAACGCATACCACTAGCAAAGGCAATGGTATCGGCTTCGAGCGCGGCAATTAAATCGCGTGAGCCACTAACGCGCTGATCTCGACGTAATTGAATAGTGGATATTAAACGGCCACGTAATTCTGGATGACCACGTTCTACTTTTAAGGCGACTTCGTCATCATCAGGAGCATGGAGTAATACTTTAATTAAGTTTTTCCAAATCACGTACCCGAGGGTCAGTAACATTGCTGCAACTAAAATTCCACGTGCGGTGGTATCGTTACTGTCAGGCGTTGAGCGAGCGAGAATTAACCAATCAACTAAAAAGAAACCAATAATAAGACCCAACGCTGCCATGATAGTGCGTGCGATACCTTGCGTAATCGCCACTGAGCGTTGCCGAGAACGGACGGCGGCTAATTTATCATGTAATATGTCAGTGCTCATAAGAGATCCCATCGTTTACGCCAAAACCATTCGAGGCCTAATAACATGGTGATAAGAATAATAATCCCTGGCGCATTCCATAATGCACGTTCTTCGCGACGTGGTTCCATGATGTGTTCTTGCGCAGCGAGATCTTTTTTGAGTTCTGCCAATTGTGACAAAGTGGTGAAGCGGCCTTTAGTCGCATTCGCTATTTGCGATAATAATTCGGTGCGCATACCTGGATCATCAAATTCAATACGTGGCGGAACAGCGGTAAAAAAGCGTTCGGCTTCTTCTGGCTCATCTTTGATGGTTAAGCGATATTCGCCTGCCGTGCCAGGAACAAATTCACCTTGGTAGGAACCGGGTTGGTCTTTAATGGTAGTGAGCGTTACCTCTTCATTTCCTAAAGCACCACGCTCAATTACGGCGGTAACACTCTCATCAATGCGACGATTAAAATTCTGATCTAATAAACGAGCAGTTATGGTAGCGCGATCACCAATGACGTATTCCGATTTATCCGTTTCTAGTTGGACGCGATTAGTTTTACCCAATAAATGTGCTTGTGATAACGAGCTGATGAGTTGTCCCCAAAAACGACGATGCGCTTCTGGTCCTGGTTTTGCGCGCCAGCGCCACGTTTCATCAGTACCCATAAAAATAATTTGGCCTTTGCCGTATCGCTGTTGAATAATAAGTGCTTCGCCTTCATCGCCTGGGCGACCACTGCCGCCAACCGTTGCTAAGGCAATGGCACCAGGTTTCATGCGCGTGCTGGGATAGCGCCAATACATCGATTCCGCACGTTCCCATAGTAATTCATTTTCACGCGCTTCAGCTTTCAAACGCATTAACGGTGAACGTTTCCCTTCCGGGGTTAATTGTGGTGTAAAACCATTTTTATTAGTACGCGTTTGCTCATCTTCAATGGACCATGAACCTCGTGTTTCTATTTCTATCGGCAATAAATCAGCGAGCGGGGAATTCGCATAGCCATCTGGCATGCGCGCCCGACCAGCAATAAAGAGCACGCCGCCGCCTTCTTCTTGAACAAATTTTGCCAAGTTGGTGAGTTCGGCGCGGGTAAAAAATTCAGCGCCAATCGCGCCGACGACAATAACATCGTAATTACGTAAATCGCTCATTTCTGCAGGGAACGCTTTTAAATGACGACGACTTGCAGCAACGAGTCGATCATCCGCTTGGCGGAATAAATACGTAGCCTCAATGCGCGTTTTGTCGGCTTCTAAAATTGATGAGAGAAAGCGAGTTTCC
>JAHEDF010000104.1 GCA_024641365.1 Planctomycetota bacterium
TTCGGGGCTTCGCCCCAAACCCCACGTACTTTGTCGTGACTTTTTTTCATGCGCTTCGCTTTGAAAAAATAGGCCGGCGCGCTACGCGCTATTATGCCGGCCTACCGTCACTCGGCGTCCGTTCGCCTTTCGGCTCGTATTATTGTGCGCGACATTTTTTGGGGCTATCGGCTATCGGCTATTGGCTATTGGCGACAAAGCGATGGTCGAATTAAATCTCAAATAACGTTTTTTGCCTTCAGCAAGTCATTAATTTTTGCAATCACGTCGGCTTCGCTTTCAGTGCCGCGAATACGGAGGTCGCATGGTAATGTTGAATTGCCGCTGGGGTCAATATCGATCACCAGAGACGGCATGTCACCGATTAATGCTTGGACAGCATTGTGATCTGCTAAGCCGATTGCATTGGTGGTTGAAACTAAAAGGACGCCACTGGTGAGTAATAAATAGGCGACTTCACCGAAGCGGCGAACTAATTCGGCTTGGGTTGCGTCGACGGTTAAATCGTGGTCGACGCCCATTAATACATTGGTGCCATCTAAGAAATAGGTGTGGCGACCATTTTCAAATAACTGTTTTTCAACGGCGCGTGCATAGCGATGTTTTCCAACGCCACGTTTGCCGACGAACATAATTAATGCGGGACGATGACCAAAGCGTTTGGCGCGTTGTTCATCCGTGACGCTGCCATGTATCCATGAGAAATCACGCAGGCGTGCTTCAGCGCGTAAATCATCTTGGTCGTCAGGGACTGCGGCGGTGATAATGCCGCCGCCTGCGACATCATAACCATCAACTATGACAAAGCGTCCTGTGGTTTCGATGTCGTTACTTAAATCGAAGGCAACCGGTTGATTGGTTTCTAAAATTAAATCGGCCACGTCATGGCGACCAATTTCTTTTTTCTGTAATTCACCATTGAGTTCACTGGCATCTAAGACTTTTAATAACGAATGGATGCGAACGGGGTGTGCGGCGGTGTGTAATTTTAATTTATAATCGCGGCCAGATTGCATAGGTTTACGGCCCAGCCAAATAATGTTCGCGCGAAAACGCGTACTCACCAATGGCGCATGCTCTTTGCGGCTCATCACTTCGCCGCGCGTAATGTAAATTTCTTCTGACAGGGTGAGCCCGGTTGAGCTACCAGCGCCAACTTCGGTTTGGGGTTCGGTATTAAAACTTTCAATCGAAGCAATTTTTACTGTTTTATTTGATGGGCTAAATACGACTTCGTCGCCGACTTGTACCGTGCCAGTATCAATGCGACCTGCAACAATACGACGATCATCACCATGGCTGGTAAATTTATAAATGGCCTGAACCGGCATGCGTAGCGGCTGATCTACTTTTGGCGGTTGTTTGTTAAATGAATCCAGTAATTCCAACACCGACGTACCGGTATACCAGGACATATTTTTACTTGGTTGGGTGAGATTTTCACCCGTTAACGCTGCAATAGGAACAAATTGTTTTGGACTCACAGCGCCAATGCCACTCAAGAAAGCGCGATACTCTTTTTCAATATTATCAAAAACCGTTTGGCTGTAATTGACCAAATCCATTTTATTTACGCAGACTACGACCTGTTTAATGCCGAGCATGCCAAGAATGTAACCATGGCGACGTGAGTTTTCGCGTACGCCTTCTTTGGCATCAATCATGAGCACAGCGGCTTCAGCACGCGCAGCGCCAGAAATCATGTTCTTTAAAAATTCAATGTGCCCAGGCGCATCAATAATGATGTAATCACGTTTCGCTGTTTTGAAAAAGCAGCGTGCGGTGTCGATGGTAATGCCTTGATCTTGTTCATCGCTGAGGGCGTCTAATAAAAATGCGTATTCAAATGGCTTGCCCGTACGCTCACATTCTTTTTTAACCGCGTCTAATTTACCTTGTGGTAACGCATTGGTGTCGGCGAGTAATCTCCCAACAAGCGTCGATTTGCCATGATCGACGTGACCAACAATAACAATATTCATCTGTTCACGTGATTGAACAGAAGGATCAGATTTCTCAGATGACCGCGGTGCAGCAGTGGTATTCATTGGTAAGTTCATCGATTCAATTCACAGAAATTGTTTTGTTCTCAAGACTTCCGGACTTCCGTTCTTCACACAAAGAGCCGGACTTCCGGACTCTGTTACATATAGCCGTCTCGACGCAATTCTTCGAGGCCATGCTTGCCGTCTTGTAAACGGCCAGAGCGTTCGGCGATGTTGCGTAAAGCACCGCTCTTTAATTCAGCAATAATGTCATCAACATTTTTTGCCGTTGATTGAATAGGAGCTTGGCATGGGCCGCAACCAAGTGAACGATAACGAGTGCCATTACCTTGGTCATAATATAAAGACACGGTCGGAATATTTTCGCGCTTAATGTATTCCCAAATATTTAATTCAGTCCAATCAAGCAGCGGATGAATTCGCACATGGGTGCCAGGAGCAAAATCAGTTTTAAATTGATTCCATAATTCAGGTGGTTGATCGCCAACATCCCAGGCATTGTTTTTGTCGCGTGGACTAAAATAGCGCTCTTTCGAACGACTACCTTCTTCATCACTACGAGCACCAACAATCACGCCGTGATACGGTTCTTTATCATTTTCAATTTCGTATTTACCGGTTTGTAAATTTAAACGTTTGCGCACACCGGTGCCATGCAGGGTCGCCTTCAATGCACCGGCTTTTAATAATGAACAGCATTTGGTGCGATCAACTTTATCGGGGTGACCATCAGGTAAATGTTGTGTCGCCGGAAAAGTGCGGCCGCTAGCAAGGGTCGCCTCATCCTGACCGACGATCATGGTGAGTTTATATTCCATGGCCAAGCGATCACGGTATTCAATCATCTCTGGCAATTTGTAACTGGTATCGATGTGCACTAAGGGAAATGGCACATGACCAAAAAATGCTTTGCGTGCTAACCACAGCAGCACAGTCGAATCTTTACCGATCGACCAGAGCATGCCCAGGCGTTCAAAATGACGAAAAGCTTCACGGAAAATGTAGACGCTTTGTTGCTCGAGCAGGTCGAGATGGTCCAAGGTCGCGGTGGTCAACGGCGGCTCCGGTCTTCGAGGGGGCTGGCATTGTTGAAATTGTAGCCCAGGAGCAAGTCCTGTCCTGGGCTCTGCACGGCGGGAGCGTGGAGGCATTGTTGGAGGTTTGCATCGCTGAGATTAGTGAAGAAAATGCCATTATTTGCATTCTTATTGAGGTAGAACGTAGTGCGCCAGACAAGCAACATTTGCTGCAATTCCAAATCACGATAGAGAAACTAGGGTGATTAAGACCATGTTAGTTGCGTTGTGGCTTTGCTGCAGTTTGGGACTGATGGGGAGTGAATGGAGTGGAACCATCACCTATCAACATTCCATGATTGGTCCTGCCAATGTGGCTGGGGCGGATAAAGATGAATTGGAAATCTACGCAAAACAAATAGATGAACGCTTGGCAAAAGCAAAAAGTGCTTATCCGCAAGCAACAAAAATGGTGCAGAGAACCCTGAAAAAAGACATTGGCGCGTATGAAGCGGAACGCGAGCGCGTGGTTTTAGCTCGCGGTGGCACGGTTATTTTAAGTAATTTAACCTATGTCATAGACGGTATGCGCATTGCGGGCATCAGCGATTCGTTACCACGATTAGTTGTGGATCGCAAAGAAAATAAAGCCTGGGTGATGGGATCAGCGCAACCGGAATTAATAGAGGTTGCCCCGCTCCCTGCACCAATTGAAATTGATCGTACGGCAGTTGAAGTGCCAATGTTGGGTTTAGCGACTCGCCGCATCGAATTAAAAGCTGAAGGCCGTAAATTTACTGTGTTAGTTGCGCCGTCATTACCAAATCCATTTGCCATGTGCTTAATAGCAAACAGCAGTGAGGAATCATCTAATTTATGGATGGCATTATCCACTCTTCCGGGACTGCCCATGTTAGTTGAGGGGATTAATGACAACGTAACGCAACGGTGGGTAATAACATCAATTCGAGAAAAAGTAGTTGACCCCAAAGCCTTTTTGCCGTGAGCGAGCATCTAACCAATGCCAATACAGTACGAAATTGTTGATAATATTTTACATGTAACGACCGAGGGTGAGGTCGAGTTTACCGAGGGCTTATCAACATTAACCACCGGCCTGAATATTTACCGCGATACTAAACCGCAAATTCCACGAATTCTATTTAATTTAATTAACAGCACTGAAGACCGATCTACGGATGAATTAAAAGGCATAGCTGCAATTGTTGGCCAACAAATCAATAAACCACGCATAGCAATTGTGGTGCGCTCAAATTTACATTATGGGTTATCACGTATGTTTGCTGTATATGTGGACAAGAATGTGGAAGATATAAAAATATTTCGTGAGCTAAAAGACGCATGTGATTGGCTATTTCTTTAAAGGGATTCAATGAAAGCACGCTTTATTGCTATTGTATTTTGTGCCCTTGTTATTTTTTATGCGATTTCATTTGGACCTGGTGTTTACGTAATTGTTAAGGCTGAAAAACATATCAATAATTATATTCCTGACCCTGTGCAGAATACCGTCGTGGTTATCTACTTTCCGCACCTATACCTGATGGCGTTTTCGGAGCTTTATTTTAACTATGCTGTGTGGTATGTTAAAATGGCTGGCGAAAATTCGACTATAACTTACCCAGAATTTAGGAAACGATATATTAAGGAAAATTAATCTTCTACGGGCGGCCACATATCCAATGGTTCTAACAAAGAACGCAATGTCGCGGGTAATTCTTTAATAAGATCAAGCGCATCATAACAGGGGCCTGCGCGCAGCCATAAATTATCGCCAGCAGAAGTCACCCATAGCACAGCAATGCGAGCGGCATCAAATGGTAATAAACCGCGTGCCATTAACCCAGCAGCAACGCCAGCCAAAACATCACCCGTACCACCAACAGCCATGCGAGGATTACCGCGTGGATTATGTTGCCAACGCAACCCATCAGTAACTAAATCAACCACGGATTTTGCTAAAATGACGCGATCAGGGCGGGCGAAGGCATGAATTGTTTCATCATTTGCAGGGCCACCTAACAAGGTGCGCGCTTCCGACCGATGCGGCGTAATTAATAAGCTTCCGTCAGTGACCGGCATTTTTCGTAATTCATCATTGAGTGCCGCAATGGCATCGGCATCTAAAATAATCGGAATGCCTAATTCTTGGGCGAGTGAAAATGCTTGCTGGGCAGCTTCCAATGCCGCGTCCTCGCGTCCAAGTCCCGGTCCAATTAATACGGCACTCGCGCGCACTAATAAAGGCGTTAATTCTTGCGGATCGGCCGGTACCAAAATGGAGCCTTCTTGCCGATGCATTACAATGGTTGGTGGCAGCGCTGGTCCATCCGCAGTCCAGGCTCGCACTAAATCACAACCAGTTACAACGGCAGCCTGTGCGCAAAATGCTAATGCGCCCGGAAATTGCCCACCGCCAATAATTAATAATTCGCCATGTGTCCCTTTATGCCCACTACGTTTATGCAGCGGAAAACGTCTTAGACACGCATGCTGTACTTCTAAATAGGCGCGTGAGTCAATGCCAATATCGACCGTTTTAAATTCACCAATGTCGCGGTGTTTTAATAATTCTGATTTTGCCACTTGGAAACATAAGGTCATAGCAGCGGGTAAACACAAATCACTGCCAATGCCCGTCGGAACATCCGCAGATAATATTGGACAGGAACACGAACGAATTGCTTTTAAGGCAGTTGCAATTGGTTCACGTGGTTTTCCCTGACTGCCAGCACCTAAAATAGCATCAATAATGAGGTGTGGTTGTTGCTTTGGTAAACTAGAAATGTTTTTAACCGATTGGGGCAAACGTTTAGCTTGTTCTTTACATAAATGACTGCGAGGTGGAACGACGGGCCATATCGAAACTTGCCAGCCAGCTTCAGCCAATAAGCGAGCACACACGTATCCATCCCCACCATTATTTCCGCCACCACAGGCAACAATAACTGATCCGCCAGACACCATGCGTTCAGCTTCACGAGCCAACACGGCGCCAGCATTTTCCATTAACTGACTTATGTCCTGACCAAGCGCAGTTGCTGCTTCATCAATAATGGCCACTTCACTGAGTGGAACGAGCGGAGCAGGTAAGGTCATATTATGCGATGGTTGGAGGTATTGGATCATACGATGTGTTTAGATTAACGTTTAGGGTGAGAAAAAGTGCACCACGTAATTCAGGTGACTCAATGAGGGGAGTGCAACACGTCTTTACAGACTGAGATGCTGTACCGCTTTCCAACCCAGCCACATGATTGCTACATCGCAACAGGCGTGCGTGATCCATGCTCCATAAATGGTGCCATGGCGCCGCTGTAACACACTCCAACAACAGCCAGCCGCACCGACAACAAGACCAAGGCATATTCCAACAGTTGGCCCAGCATAATAACCAACAACTACGATATGATGGCCAGAAAATGCAATGCCTCCTAAAATAATGGCTGTCCAATCATTGTAGTGATGCCTAAGTGCACCAACCATATGGATACGCCAATACCATTCTTCAAAACCACTATGTAAAACGCTGATGAAAAATGTCGCTAACACAAAAACGGGAAAGGAAATTATACCAAATGATGATAATTTTTCGTGAATGCGCGGAGCAGATTGACTGAGTAATGAATCGAGCGGCCCAAGACCAGCTAGCAGTATTGCTGCCCCCATCACAACACCGACCAGGAGGCCTTCACCGATGGCGCGAGCGTATTTGATTGGAGGTGTGAGCGTACAGGTCCACATTTTGGGCTTACCCGTTTGCCACACTAATAAAAAAGGCCCTACGATCATGATCATTTTGCTGGCTGAATAGAGCCAGGTGGAAGACCAGTGGCCTGCAGCAAGCACGAAATAACACAGCGCCGCGCAAGTTGGTAAAATCAATAAAATTGGGAGCATTTCCGCTTTATAGTAAACGAATGATAACATACAAGCGTAAAGTGAAGAAAGGCAGACGCGCCCAAACCAGGTAGCATCATCCAGCAAATATATGGACTTATGACCAAAATAAATGGTTTAGTATGGCAGTGAGGTAATTAAACGAGTGCAGATTCTACGACTAGCTACTGAATAAATAACGCTGTTGATTTCAGTGAATATCGAGACGTACATTCAAAATCGAACACAGATTGTATTAGCTGGTTCTTCATATGGCATTAGTTTTACCATTGCTGTTGTGGAATAAATCCGCAGAAACGAATACCATACAATAAACGTACTATTTTACCGATAAACCGTTGGAGTCGTCATGCGCCTTTATTATCTCGCCATCATTTTTTGCTTATGTGCCTCATGCGTAAGCGCTGCTGAAAAACCAAATTTTATTTTTATTCTCGCTGACGATTTAGCGATGGGCGACATCGGAGCTTACGGCCAAAAATTAATCAAGACCCCCAATCTCGATCGCATGGCCAAAGAGGGGACGCGCTATTTGTCAGCATACGCGGGCACGAGCGTATGTGCGCCATCGCGCAGCTCATTTATGACTGGTTTCCATATGGGCCATTGTCCAATTCGAGCAAATCGTGAAATAAAACCCGAAGGCCAAAAACCATTACCGCCAAATACAGTTACGATTTCAAACTTATTAAAGCAAGCGGGTTACAACACGGCTTGTATGGGTAAGTGGGGTATGGGCATGTTTGATACGAGCGGCAGTCCGCTTACGGTCGGGTTTGATCGATTTTACGGCTACAATTGTCAACGACATGCGCATAGTTATTTCCCTCCGTACCTCTACGAAAATGATAAACGATTTAGCCTGCCAGGTAACGAAGGCGGAAAAAAAACCACGTACTCCGATCATTATATTCAAAAAGATGTCATTTCTTGGGTTAAATCTCAAAGTAAAGATAAGCCGTTTTTCTTATTTTATCCAACTGTATTGCCGCACGGTAAATATGAGATTGACGATCTTGGCATTTATAAAGATGAATCATGGAGCGAGGTTGAAAAAACGTATGCAGCCATGGTAACTAGATTAGATAAAGATGTCGGTGAATTAATGGACGCGTTGGTGGAGATGGGAATGGATAAAAATACCCTCATTGTTTTTTCCGGTGATAATGGCTCATCTTTTGCACCAGATTCCGCTGTGGGTAAACGTTTTGCACAATCCTTGGGTATGCGTGGTTATAAGCGAGGCATGTATGAAGGAGGACTGAAACAGGGAGCATTTGCCTGGTGGCCAGGAACCGTACCAGCAGGTCGAGTAACCGATGGCCCGTGGGCATTTTGGGATTTATTACCGACCGCGGTTGATTTAGCAGGTGGAACAATGCCGACGGATTATAAAACCGATGGCAAATCATTAGTGTCATTTTTAAAAGGTGGCGAGGCGCCTGAACGTGAATGTTTTTATTGGGAATTACATGAGGGTGGTAGTAAACAGGCCATTCGTTTTGGTAATTGGAAAGCGGTAAAAAATAGCCCCGATGGTGAGATTGAATTATATGATTTAGCGAAAGACCCCGGCGAAATGACTAATATAGCAGGTCAACATGCCGCTGAAGTCGCCCATGCTGAAGCGTTATTAAAACAAGAACGGGTTGACGACCCTGAGTGGCCAATGGTCGGTAAAAAGAAAAAATAAGACCTATTTTAGCAGCGTAATTGGCTATTCCTTAGGAACTGTTCCGATTTTTTCTTTGGCTTTGGCCCGTGTGATTTCAATTTCGGCCTGATTCAAAGAATAGCCACTTTTGCCAGAGGCCATCAAATTGGTGACATCTTGGCGATGCGGTAGGCCTAATGCATGGCCAATTTCGTGCGATGTTACGCGGGGGATCGGCTCGTCTAATCCGCCCTCAACGGGCTGCAAACGAGCAGTGTCTTTTACGTAAATAAACCCACGGCTATAAAAGCCATTCGGTTGAAGATTTTTAACGTAATAAACATTTATACCTTTTTCTAAAAGATTGGTTTTAGGCATTAAGGCCATAACCCAGGAGTAGCCTTTTTCCTTATCTGGTGGTTTGATATCAAGCGCTGTTGTTTTCACTATGGATTCAATCGGTAATCGAATGCGGGCTTGAGCCCAAATCATATTGACCTTTCCCATGATGCGGTTGATGTCTTCATCTGTTAATGTGGTAGCCAAGTCAGCATTACTTTCGGATTGCACGAGATGGATGCGAACTGGCACAACAATTTCCTCTAGTTGTGCCGTTGTATTGGTTTCACCGGATGGAATTGGTGGAGTTTCTTCTGTTAAGGCAGGCATCAAACACGACAGTAAAAGGAACAAGACAGCAAGTCGCATAACAATACTCCGTCAATAATGTGGCAAAACGATTCGCGAAGGCGAGCACGGTATATAAGTGGAAAGGCCTCGTGCTTAAATGAGATACAGCGTTTAAACCGCACTGTTAACTAAATTCTGTCCAAGCAAAACGATACTGTACTGCGAGATAAGGGTATCTTTTGTTCTGAATCGTTACAAAGGTGTTACACCGTGTCCTGACAAGTCACCTACGGTGCACTCAATCATAAAACCTGGAGATTTCCAATGACTATATTCAAATTGTCCTGCAGCGCATTATTCGCCGTTCTTATAGGTATTGTCGGGGCCGAAGAAGCGACAAAGGAAACGCCTCAAGAATCGACTGAGGAGACTAAAGCGGACGAGAACTCACAAGCCCTGGAAATAGCAAAGAATTATAAAAATTTAACACGTATGACGAAACAGCCAATTCAAATTACAGTGTGGTTAGCCATGATGTGCCGTATGCCTTCAGCTCAAGAAATAAAGGGGGCGCAAAACAGGCATGGTCCACATACAATGAAACGAGTTAATTTTTATATGAATGAATTGGCAGCAAAAGCGGTGGGAAAGAATCCCATTTCATTTCCAGTTGGGTCAATAATCGTAAAAGATAAAAAATTAGATGATGAAAACGATGGTGTTGGCGGTATGATCAAACGCGAAAAGGGTTATGACCCCGAACACGGTGATTGGGAGTATTTTTATTATACCGATATTGAAAAAGTTGGACATGGTAAAATAGCGTCGTGTGTCGAATGTCACAGCAAAACGGCCCATAGTGATTATTTTTATGGGCATTGGCTCAAGCATGGAAACGGTATGAAAATGCAGTCGAACTCAGTCGATGAAAAAGAAAGCCCGGCAAAAAGCCCGAGTGAAAATCACTAGGGCATTACAGATAATCTACTTAATTTTAACCTTCACAGGCGCTGGCCCAGGAGCA
>JAHEDF010000562.1 GCA_024641365.1 Planctomycetota bacterium
GGTGCCGCCGACAGAAAATTGATTCTGCAAATAATTATCGCCATCGCTCCAACCGACGGCTCCACCAAAGACCAATTGCTGCCCATAACGTGGCCAAAAACTGAATACATAGGTTCCTATGCCAATGATCCGATCTAAATCGAGCTCACCACCAAAACCACTGTGTCGGTAATTAAGGGCAAAGCTGGTGCCGTCTTCTAAGGTGTAACTGGTGGGGAAAAATGTACTGTCACTATAAGCTAAGGTGACCTCAGCATAGCGTTCAACATCAGTGAACGGGGTCAGGTTGGAAGTGCTTAGTCCATTATATTTTTTCGCGGCGCTATGGACAGGACGATATTCGGCAAGTCCGCCAGAAACGTATAATTGAAAACGTCGTCGAAATCCAGTAAGTCCATGTCCTAAACGCAATTCAGCACTGCGAACATTTTCAACATAATCGTAACGATTACCGTCACTCGCTATTATTTGATCATCAAAAAGTTTTTCAGATTGCCACGCGACGCCACCAAAATCTAAAGACCAACCACCATAGGAATACCCAGCGAGACCAACTGGTGAACCTTCAGCTAATCCAATACCAGCGGAGCCAACTAATTGATGTGAGAAAATGGGATCAGCCATAACCCCGATGACACCCAAACCGCCTTCTGGAACGGCAGCAGTTGTTGGGGTCCAAAAAAGTGGCCGAATTTCAGTGAGGCCCCGATACGGTTTAATTTCTAGATCAGCTGGGTCCCCTTTGTCTCCAGGTAAAATAAATTTCTTTTTTTCAGGTTTTAGTTGAGTGTTATCTTTTTGAATTCCAGGAGCTTTGCTTTGCGCATTATCCAACGCTGGGCCTGGGGCAGGCCACGCTAATGTAATTTTCGGTGTATTTTCTGGCCACGTTTGTGGATCATTTGGTATGCGTGCGATAAATGGACCATGTTTATCGTGATCAATAATTGCTAATTCTTTTCCGTCCGGAGAGGGTACGCACGCAAGTACGCCGCCGATGGTATTGGTTACCGAGGATAATTGACCAGGCTTAGTGACATCAATGCGATAGGCATTTGCCACACCACTGTGATCAGCACATATATAAACATATTTTCCATCCGCTGACCAACTGGGATGCATGATGCGACCAGGAATTTGTGCGAGCACTTGTGGCTCGTTTAAAGCTGTTTGTCCATTGCCTTCGCGCACAAGATCAGCCAGCAATAAACGCGAGCCATCGCGATCCGTTTCTACCCATGCGACGGCATTAGTTCCTGGTTGGAACGACGGGCTCCAGGGAATACCAGTCGTGGAAAATATTTGTACATCACCGTAACTATGATCATCCCACCATCTGCCTTCAGTGCGTTCACAAGTAGTCAAAATCAATGACTGAGTACCATCACCATTTAATTGAATGGCCATAACATGAAAGAGATCTGATTTATCATGTTCAGCAGTGACGCGTTTTATTGTCGGTTGTAGCAAGCGTTCATGCGGCAATTTGATGTGGTGACCATCGGGTAAAATAATATGAACGAGTGAGCGATTCCACGGATCTGTTTTAACAGCAGCTTCGCTGTAAATGAGCGTGCCATCTGCTAAGCTACGAGCTTGCGACATCGTATAGGCAGAGCGCCATGCTGATGAATAATTACCGTTTGCATCCAAGCGGATAAATTTTGGATCTGCATACGGATCGTCATAAGCAACAAATAATCGACCATCTGCTAGCCATGCTGGTGCACTGACTCTGCTATTAATAGGAGTAAGACGTTTTGCCTTAGTTAATGGCTGCGTCGACAACGTTTGAATGGCTTGTTGTTGCTCGGCAGCTAATGAAATACGGGCCTCATTAATGAGCGTAATATGATCCTTGCCGAGTATTTTTTCGGGTCCGCCATTAAACGCAAACGCCCAACGATGTTGTTGTCTGGAAATTAATTCCCAAATAGAAGCACGATTTCCATACACGCCATGCAAATAGCGCGTATAGGCGACGCCATATAAATAACTGCGCGCACCAAATGGCCACTCATGATAACTAAGTCGCCAATCACCTGGGTGAGGAATTGTTCCGGCTGCCGCATCAAGCCGCCATACCATGTGGGTTAAACTATCACGTCCACGTCCAGCCCACACCGGACTTCTTGCGTATTCTGTTTCGGCCCATTGCGCCGTACCTTCGTGCCAAAATGATGGCATAGTTTGGTGAGCGGGCGTTGATAAATAGGCAACAATTAAACTTAGTGGGTCATTTGGTAAAACGCGGCCAAAAACATGTGTCAAGATGCGACGAAAAACATTTTTATCGACATCATTGCTCATGTGGTGGGCAAGTTCATGCACTAAGGTGCGCTCAAATTCTTCATGACCAGTAAAAATAAATGAGTGCTGTAGTGCTGGCGCTAATTGCACATTAATAATAGGAAATGGTGTGACGGTTGAAAAACCATTATGCGAATCGACATCATCAGTCACCAATAAAACTAAGCGACGCGGTTCATAACCGGCATCTTTAGCCATGGCCTGATAAACAATTTCTGCCCGCGCAATAATGGGTTTCAGCGCTTCTGCGGCAACGGTTGGCACTAAGGCGTGCAAATGTTCGGTATCAATTACAGACAGGCGTTCATGAGGTTTGGTAAGCGCATCACTGGCCGTCGCTGTACCCAACATGGCAATTAATGAACAAACAATAGGTATGCGATGCAATGACATGGGCCTGAGCCTAATTATCGACTATGCGACTGCTAGCTACATTCGCCTTATTCGCCTTATTCGCC
>JAHEDF010000563.1 GCA_024641365.1 Planctomycetota bacterium
AACGTTATGTGCAACCGTTTTTCCGAAGCCAATACCTGGATCAAGTAAAATGGATGAAGACGCTACACCAGCTTGTTGCGCTTTATACAGACGTTCTTCTAAATAAGATTGCACTTCAGCGACAACATCATCGTAGTGGGGTTGTATTTGCATGGTGGCTGGAGTGCCACGCATATGCATTAAAATGAGTGGACATGCATATGCTGCGGCAACAGTAAATAATTCAGGATCACTGCCGGCACTAATATCATTTATCGCTGAAGCACCTGCCTCCATCGCAGCGCGCGCAACTGACGCTTTGGTCGTGTCGATAGTGATTGGCGCTTTAATGCCCGCTGCACGTAAACCGGCTATTACAGGAACTACTCGCTCAATTTCTGCGTGAGCGGAAATCGGCTCTGCTCCCGGACGTGAACTTTCCCCGCCAATATCTAGCCATGCAGCGCCTGCAGCAATCATTGCGCAACCTGCATTTATCGCCGTGTCTACAGATGCATGTTTGCCACCATCAGAAAAACTATCGGGCGTCGTATTAATAATGCCCATGATGGCAGCGGGACTGGCCACAGAAATTGCCCGCTGTTGGTCTAGTAACCAACTCCTCTGCTGTGATGCAGATCGTTCGGATGTCATGGTTCCTGCCATCAGTCCCATACTTGCTTGCTACGGCACATGTGCAAGGCAGGTCAAGGACTGATCTAACAACGGTAACGTACTCGCTTTGAGACACAATTCAGGTGCAACCACACAGTCTCTCATCGAATTTGCTGTGCTCACAAGCACGCAATTTGTAATGGAAGCCGGTAATTTTTACCGAGCCAACGCGCGACGGGCCGCGTCTAATTCTCGTTTTTTTGCGGCATCCACCTTCGGATAATGTAAATCCAATGACTCAAGTGCATCTATGACGGCAGCGGCGACCACGACTCGGCTATACCACTTGTTATCGGCAGGCACGACGACCCATGGGGCGTGTTCGCTCGCCGTCGCCGCAATACAATCCTGATAGGCTTTCATGTACGAATTCCAATGTTTGCGCTCCGCTGCATCTGAAGCGCTATATTTCCAGTGCCGGGTTGGATCTTCTAAACGGGTCATAAATCGTCGTAATTGTTCCTCGTGGGATACATTGAGAAAAAATTTACGAATCACTGTTCCGTTTGCCGATAAGTGTTCTTCCATATTATTAATGGATTTGTACCGACGTTGCCAAATTGATTTATCAACTAGGCGCAGTGGCAATCCTTGCCCATGTAGTATCTCTGGGTGCACTTTAACAACTAATACTTCTTCGTAATAACTACGATTGAAAATTCCGATACGTCCTCGTTCAGGTAAACAACGATTGGTCCGCCACAGAAAGTCATGGTCTAAATCTTCAGCCGATGGCTTTTTGAACGAATAGACTTGGCACCCCTGGGGATTAACGCCAGACATCACATGTTTAATTGCCCCATCTTTACCAGCAGCATCCATGGCTTGAAATATGAGTAAAATAGACCAGCGGTTGTGGGCATAAAGCTTATCCTGTAACTTTTGTAGCCGTTTTATGCCATCTTTTAATAGTTTTTCTGCGTGTTCTTTATCCTTTATAGAGCCCGTATCGGATGGTTCATAATGTTTTAATTTAAAATGTTTGCCCTTAGTGACTAAATAGGGCTTCATAAAATCGTGCATTTTTGTCATGTTTACTCCGCCGCAATTCGCGACGCAAAAGGAGGTAAATCAATATAATTATTAAAATAAATTAAGTCTAGAAGATAGTCATCTGTTGACCTTTGATCGCATCAAAATCAATATCTTTTGCATACGGGGTATAGGTCTTATCCCATTTTTTTGTATAGACATGATCGGCAAATTCTTTTAAATTAACACAGTCAGCTTTGCAGTACGTAGTCAGGCGTTGGTAAGATGCTTGATCGCCGTTTTTCCAAGCGCCCCACAGCTGAATTGCCTCTAATCCCCGCATTTCTTTGATATCGACGGGACGATTAATACCAATTTGTTTTTCCATGTCTTTTAAACCACCGTTCAGACCCATTGATCTCGCTGGCCACAGTAAATCCAGGTGTGGTTGTTCAAAACGAAAATTCACATCGCGAAAATGTTTTTCAATAAACGGAATATCGAAATTCGCACCATTAAATGTGACAACTAAATCATATCCCTTGATAACATCGCGGAATTTTTCGAGGACTTCGTCCCCGGTCATCGGGCGACCAGCGACAAATACCTTCGCGGCATTGCCATCAGCTAATCCGATAACGGTAATTTGATCATATCCAGGTGTAAGGCCCGTTGTTTCGATGTCGACTAAAGCGATGCGTGTCAAGTCGCTATAACCTTGCCATAGACGCCACAATTCACGTTCAGGCCAATTATTTTTAAACCATGGTGCGTCTTTTCGTTCTAACGCTTGTTCAGCTTGATTAACGGCCTCAATCAATTTTTGAGAACGTGATTGCCCCATCACTTCAGCTGCTTCACCTGGATGTTTACGTAATAATTCCCATGAGGTTAATCCTTTACCCCACAATGCTCGTTCTAATTCTTCCGTCATACTTTTTGCAAAAATAAAACTTTTGGTCAGCATACGCTATTCCTTTTCACTATTGAAGACAGCCGCATGGTGTGCAGCATCTACGCAGAACAAGTGTTGCATTCTTGTTATACGTGATTGTGTGCATTTTTACCGTTAGACGACTTATTCAACGTCTCGCACACACGTTGGCGAATCTGTATCGCTCGCTGAAATGCCTCCCTTGT
>JAHEDF010000564.1 GCA_024641365.1 Planctomycetota bacterium
ATTTAGCACCTTGATCAAAAACACGGCCAGCGCCTAACGCATTATGTCCAACTTCCGAATTACCCATGTCCGCGTCAGACGGCATGCCCACGGCTTGGCCATGCGCATTTAAACGCGTCCATAAATTCGACGCCATCAATCCATCTAAGGTTGGTTTCGAAGCGGCACGCACAGCATTACCAGCATATTCGGGCCCTAAGCCCACGCCGTCCATGACAACGACAACGATTGGTCCTTTGCGTTGGCCATGAAATGCGGTTTTCGTCAATGCCTTGCTCATAATCACCTCGAATTATTGGGAGGGCGGAGTCTAGGTATATGATTGACTCTGCCAATGGCGCTCTCTTTTTGGGGCTTTGCCCCAAGCCCCACGGACTTTGTTGTAGTTTTTATTTCACCTTCGGCGAAATAAATGGGCGGATGGCCTACGGCCATTATATCCGCCCACCACCACTCGGCGTCCGAGCGCCGTTGGCGCTGGGACGCTAAACGACAATTTATTCCCGTACCAAAATAAAACTATCACCTGCCAAAAGCCCGTCCGCCGAGCAGCGGTGAGCGGATAAAATGGGCAAAGCCCATCCGCTCATTTTTTCAAAGCGAAGCGCATGAAAAAAAGCTGCGACAAAGGAGCGCGGGAGCCCGAGGGCAGAGCCCGCGAAACAAAAAGTTAGACCTGTTGACCGAGCGACTCGATCAGTTTGATCAGCGGCATGAACAACGCGATAACAATAAAGCCGACCGCGCCGCCCATGAACACAATTAATATTGGTTCGAGTAAGGACATCATCGCGGCAACTGCAGCGTCAACTTCTTCGTCGTAGTTGTCAGCAATTTTGATGAGCATCTTATCGAGCTCACCGGTTTCTTCACCGACTTTAATCATGTTCACAACAATGTCGTCAAAGACACCAGAGCGACGTAACGGTTCATTAATCGTTTCACCTTCTTTTACCGATTCGCGTACCGCGTGAATGGCATTGCGAACGACAATATTAGGCGTTGCTGATTTAGTAATATCAAGCGCATCCAAAAAGCCGACGCCGGATGTAACTAAGGTACCTAAGGTACGGGTAAAACGTGCTACCGAACTTTTCTTAATAATATTTCCAAAAACTGGCGTCCGCATCATTACGCGATCAACAAAGTTGCCGCCTTTTTCAGTGCCGCGTAATATTTTCACACCAATGATAAAAGCAATTATTCCAACTAATAAGGACAAGCCCCACCACGATCCAATAAAATTACTAAAATCAATTAAGGCCACGGTCACGCCTGGTAATTGTACGCCCAATTCTTTAAAGATTTGTTCGAACTTCGGTACGATGAAAATCATGATGAAAGTCAAAATCGCAGTTGCGATGGTCATAACCGCTGCTGGGTAAACTAACGCGCCAATAACTTTCTTTTTCAGGCGTTCCGCTTTTTCGCGGAATTCCGCTAAGCGTCGTAAAATGACATCGAGTGCACCCGCAGTTTCACCGGCCTTTACCAAGTTGGTATAAAGCTTGTCCCAAATTTTCGGGTGACGTGCCATCGCGTCCGATAACATCGTACCACTTTGCACATCTTCCGTCACAACACCCAGTGACCCTTTAAATTTCCCTGGTCGTTGCATATCGGTGAGAATTTGCAGCGACTGCACAATCGGCAAACCGGCGTCCTGCAAGGTTGATAATTGTCGGGTAAACAGTGTTACCACTTTTGGTTTAATGCGACCAAAACCGCCGCCACCGCCACCTTTGGCTGCCGCACTACCTGCGGATTTACCACCTTTGGCTTTCGCCTCTTTGACTTCGATGGGTAACATGCCCTGTCGCTTAATGGCGGCAATTGCCTCCATTTGCGAAGCGGCCTCGATGGTATCCGAGACCTCTTTGTTAGAGCGCTTGTCGTGGGCTTTAAATTGGAAAACCGGCATGGCCAGCTCCGAGTAGCGGGTGAGTAGCGATTAATCTTCAGACGCGAGGGTTTCGCGAATGACTTCCTCAATGGTGGTGAGACCGGCGTAAATTTTCTGTATGCCCGCATCTCGCAATGTACGCATACCTGCACGCTGTGCAGATATACGAATTTGTGCGGCTGATGCGCGGTTCAGCATTAATTCACGGATCGTGTCGTTCACATCCAACATTTCGTGAATGGCGGTACGACCGCGATAGCCTGTATTTTTACAGTTATCACAGCCTTTGCCGTAGAAGAATCGTTGCGCTTGAGCGTCTTGGGTTTTGATGCCTAAAGACAACAATTCTTCTTCACTAGGTTGATACGGTGCTTTACATTTCGTGCAGATAGTACGCACTAAACGTTGAGCAATAATTGTTTCTAAAGTTGCAGTTAATAAAAATGGCTCTAAACCCATGTCCAATAAACGCGTGATCGCAGTTGGCGCATCGTTGGTGTGCAATGTGGTAAATACTAAGTGACCAGTCAGCGATGCTTCAATTGCAATTTTTGCTGTTTCTTGGTCACGCACCTCGCCAACCAGTAAGATATCTGGGTCCTGACGTAAAATCGAGCGCAAACATTTGGCAAAACTACGGCCAACTGCTTCATCCACCGGAACTTGAATTAACCCTTTAATTTCATATTCAACTGGATCTTCGGTGGTGATAATTTTTACCGAATCTTCGTTCACTGCTGATAAGGCTGCGTACAAAGTGGTGGTTTTGCCAGAGCCTGTTGGACCAGTAACAATCACAATGCCGTTTGGTTCTTCGATAACTTGTTTAAATTGCGCTAACAGATCATCCGTAAATCCA
>JAHEDF010000565.1 GCA_024641365.1 Planctomycetota bacterium
GGTCATCAACTGGTCATCAACTGGTCGCCGATTAGACGATCTTCATACCTAAAGACGTGAATATCCGAATATCGGTCACTTGCAATGGAAGGTGGGCTATCTCTACATTTTCCGTTGCATCAACAGAGGGGGCTGCGTTGCTCATGAGTGATCGCGTGATTTGGATTGCGCCAGGGTGCATAGAGTGCTTTTGGTGTCAGCAACTGGCAGGCGATGTCTTTACCCATGGAGACAATGGTACCGAAATACGCGGTGAAGCACGAAAAGATGGTAAAAATGGGCCAAATCGCCGAGAAAAATCGCCACTCGTTGGAGCAAATTTATCCGCTGCCGAGAGTGTATTTTTACAATTTGTGGCTGATGGCTGCCCAGTTCAGGTTATTAAATTGGATGGGAATTGGGCTACGTTGGGTTTAGCGAATCCGGCTTAGTCAGTGAGAACAGCGAGCGGCTCGGATTGAAGCTGTTTGCGAAGTGGCAAACAATCAGTGTCCAGGGCGCATAAGAGAAAAATCTCACAAATAAGCCCTGCAAAATGCTGCGTTATGATCATTCTGATCAAGCGACATGACCGCTGGTGCACGTGTTAAGCATAGAAGGACCCTGGTTATGACATAAGTGCATCTATTTATTGAGGCTAGGCTGGTGTGACGCATGAATCATGTTAAACGCCTCCGCCTATGAATCAGCCTTCTGCTACGCTGCCGCAGGGTACCGGTTTCGGTGCGACCATGCGAAAAGATAACTGGTGGATCGGTCCGCTTGGTATCGCCATTTTGTTACTCGCCTTTGTCGTCTATTCGACCTGGGCCGCTTTCCAAGGTAACTACCACTGGGTGGTGGGGACAAATTATTTGTCGCCATTTTACTCACCCGAACTGTGGGGGCATAGTCCGCATGCTATTTGGGAAGGACAGCCGTCGTGGTGGGCTTCATGGATGCCATCGTTTTCGGCAGCCTTATTAATTTTAGGATTGCCAGCCGGTTTCCGTCTGACCTGCTATTATTACCGCAAAGCCTATTATCGTTCTCTTTGGTTAGACCCAGTCGCCTGTGCAGTGGGCGAACCGCGTAAGAGTTATTTAGGAGAAAATGCACTACCACTTATTCTTTGGAATGTGCATCGTTACTTTTTATACGTCGCTATTATTTTTGTCTTTATTTTATCCTACGATGGCATCATTGCGCATATGTTTCCGGTCAATGCTGACGGTTCACCGTTTGTAAATCTTCCGTATTTAGCTGATGGCTCAAAAAATCCTGCTTTTGACGCAGCACTAGCAACGGCACCACATCACCATGTGTTTGGTATGAGTGTGGTATCCATAATATTATTATTAAATCCGTTATTAATTGCTGGCTACACCTTTGGTTGCCATTCATTGCGCCACATAGTTGGTGGACGTAAAGATTGTTTTGCTGGCGGGGAAGGTTGCGGAACGGACCTGCACTTCAAAGCCTGGAGTTTAGTTAGTCTTTTAAATCGCCATCACGCATTTTTTGCGATGACCTCGCTGGTGATGGTCGGCCTTGCTGACGTCGTCGTGCGTTTAGTCGCAATGGGCATTATGCCCGAAATGCGTTTCTTCTAAGCGGCCGTCTCTCATTTAATTCAGTTATAAAGCGAACAGGTTTTTTATGGAAATTCAAACTCACGAACACGATGTTTTAGTTATCGGCGCTGGTGGTGCTGGTATGCGTGCAGCCATCGAAGCAGCTGATGCTGGTTGCTCGGTCGGATTAGTGTGCAAATCATTACTCGGCAAAGCCCACACGGTTATGGCAGAAGGCGGCGTTGCAGCTTCGCTCGCCAATGTCGATGATCGCGACGGCTGGCGTGTTCACTTTGCTGATACCATGCGTGGCGGCCAATATGTGAATAATTGGCGCATGGCAGAATTACATGCGAAAGAAGCGCCTGATCGTGTCCGTGAATTAGAACAATGGGGTGCCGTATTTGATCGCACCAAAGAAGGAAAAATTTTACAACGTAATTTCGGTGGTCACCGTTATCCGCGCTTAGCGCACGTTGGCGATCGTACCGGATTAGAAATTATTCGCACACTGCAAGACCATAGCGTTCATAAAACGGAAATTGCGGTCTACATGGAATGCTGCATTACCAAATTAATTAAAGATGGTGATCGTGTTGTTGGTGCTTTTGGGTATTATCGTGAACGCGGCCGTTTTGTTTTATTCAAGGCAAAGGCGGTTGTTATTGCAACAGGCGGGTTAGGCCGTGCGTTTGAAGTAACGTCAAATTCATGGGAATATACCGGTGACGGTTATTCATTAGCCTATGATGCGGGTGCAGAATTATTGGACATGGAGTTTATTCAATTCCATCCGACTGGCATGGTATGGCCTCCATCTGTTCGTGGCATATTAGTAACTGAAGGCGTGCGTGGTGAAGGTGGCGTGTTGCGTAATAAAGAAGGCAAACGCTTTATGTTTGATGATATTCCTGAAAATTATAAAAACCAAACCGCGAAAGACCCGGAAGAAGGGTGGCGTTACACGCAAGGCGACAAAAATGCATTACGTCCCCCAGAATTATTGACGCGTGACCACGTTGCTCGTTGCATTAATCGTGAAGTGAAAGCAGGCCGTGGTAGTCCCCATGGCGGTGTATTCTTAGATATTGCTTGGATTAAAGAACGAATCCCTAATGCCCGCGAACATATTAAAAAGAAATTGCCATCCATGTATCATCAATTCATGGAATTAGGTGGACTGGATATTACCACCACCCCAATGG
>JAHEDF010000566.1 GCA_024641365.1 Planctomycetota bacterium
AGCCCCGGAGTTGCAGGCGTAGGCGGCCTAGCATTAATCAGTGGGCTAGTACGAACTCATGGAATCGCGCTAAATGGGTATCTGGCACGCTCGGCAGGGCTGGAGCTGATCACTGGCTTGTGCCTGACAGCCGGGCTTATCATTTCAGCCCGCCATGCGTTGTAGGCTCCTCAAACGACATCTCAAATTGGCTGCCCCGCTCATGACAGCGCAGGGGCCAATTTCCGAACGCACCGTATGGGTGGTGGCGCTGGATGATGAAAATGGACATATCGGTTTAGGAGAAGCCGCGCCCATCGCTGGGTTTGGCAGTGAGAGCCCAGAAGAATGTCGTGAAGCATTCAACGACGTTTTGAAAGCACTCACCAGTGATTTTATTAATCGCTGGTTAGAGCGCGGTCGCCCCGATGCGCCGCTCGGCCCTCTAGAGCGAGCCATTACCAAATCACCGTGTGCTCGATCTGCGGTCGAAGGCGCACTGACTGATTTAGCCGCGAAACAAGCAGAAAAACCATTATCAGCTTATTTAGCAAACGACGCGGCAATAAAAAGAATTCCAGTAAACGCATTATTAGGTGGCACTTTAGAAGAAGTCACAGCTGCGGCGCAAGAACTACACAAAGCGGAATTTACCAGTTTTAAATTAAAAGTCGCTGCTCCAGGCACTACGGTCGCCAATGATATCGAACGCGTCTATGCCGTGCGCGATGCCATTGGTCCGGAAGCAAAATTGCGCGTCGATGCGAATTGTGGCTGGAATTTTGACCAAGCATTAGAATTTGCCGTCGAAGCGGTTGATGCGGATTTAGAATTTTGCGAGCAACCGCTTCCTGCTGCGGATTTAGAAGGTTTAGCAAATTTACGCCGTCGCGCGGGAATTAAAATTGCTGCCGATGAAGCGGTTCGTTCTGCCGCGGATATTGGTCGCGTAGCAGCTGCGCAGGCTGCCGATGTCGTCGTATTAAAACCCATGTTTTTAGGTGGCTGGCGTCCAACCAAACAAGCTGCTGAATTAGCTAATTCGTGTGGTTTATCAGTTGTTATAACCACCGCATTAGAGGGCGCTGTTGGTCGTGCCCATGCCACCCATTTTGCCGCTGCACTGAAATTAAATGATCGTGCTCAAGGATTAGGGACAGGCATTCTTATTTCAGTCGACCTGACATTATCACCATTAACGGTTGCCCACGGTAATATTGCATTACCGAACGTTGCTGGACTGGGAATTGGTCCCCTCATTACCTGATCACGCATACAAGGTTGTCATACATGGCACAGCCCACTGCGCATTGGGATCTGACTTTTACAAATATCGGTCAGCACACAAACGCCGCACATTGTTGGCGCTTCCTGTTACCTGAGGTTCCTGGTGCTTTGTTGTGGCTTCGTTCATTAGGTATTAAACAGGGATCACGGCTTGGATTAGCAGGCAGTAATAGCCCAAGCACTGCTGCACTTTTACAAGCTGCACCTTTAGCTGGGGCAACGACGGTATTATTTAATCGTCGCTTAACCGCCGTTGAATTAACGCAACAACTGCACCACGCTGCCATTGACGTTTTAATTGCAGAGCCAACGCATCCGCTTGCGGCACAATCTCACCTCATTCCATCACCATTTGAACAGCACGAATTAGGAGATGTTACACCTTTACATGATGATGATCCGGCTTTGGTGATTTTCACCAGCGGCACTAGCGGCACAGCAAAAGCAGCACGATTACATTGGTCGGCAATTCGACATGCTGCTGATGCAGCGACACAGGTACTGGATTTATCATCACAACGTGCGTGGCTGGGCTGTTTGCCACTCGATCACATTGGTGGAGCCAGCATTATTTACCGGGCCGGACGTTCAGGAAATTCTGTTGTGTTATGTGAACGATTTGATCCGCATCAGGTAAATAATCTCTTAGATAATCATGCGGTAAATAATTATAAAATATATGGTATCAGTGTCGTACCAACCATGTTGTCACGACTCATCAACGAACGCCAACATCGTCCATGGCCTACGCAGCTCCAATATTTATTAACCGGCGGAGGACCGGTTGCTCCGGCATTAATTGAACAGAGCACAACGATGGGATTACCACCCAATCAAACCTATGGATTAACCGAGGCCGCGAGCCAAGTCACGACGCTATTGCCAACTGATGCAAAAAATCATTCAAGCAGTGCTGGCACACCAGTACCAGGAACAGAAATTCGTATCAAAGACGGTATTATTGAAATTCGCGGACCAACGTTATTTGCTGGCTACGAAACGAACGGGAAAATTAGCGAACCCCATAAACAAACAGAATGGTTTTCTACTGGTGATATTGGCACGAGCGATGCGAATGGATTTTTAACTGTTCATGCACGACGTAGCGATTTAATTATTAGTGGTGGCGAAAATATTTATCCGGCAGAAGTCGAAGCCGTATTAGAGCAACATCCTGACATCGCCGAAGCTGGTGTGTACGGCATTTCCGATTCAGAATGGGGACACATCGTGGGCGTCATGTTGGTCGCTTCCCATGCTCCATTAACAGATGAGGCACTCACCACTTATTGCGAGCAAAAGCTCGCCCGCTTCAAACAGCCAAAAAAGTGGAAATGGGTAGCCGCATTACCACGCACGGCCACCGGGAAATTACAACGACATCTGCTACCGATACTGAGCAAAAGCGACTAATTGTATCTGCCGTTATTACGGTAAATGCTTATCCGCAAAATTCATATATTGTTCCCAATCATATTCAGTCAGGTCGTG
>JAHEDF010000567.1 GCA_024641365.1 Planctomycetota bacterium
GTAGACATGGGGCATTTATCAGGATCATAGCTATCTATGCGAACCACACTCAATACGACCATGTGCCTGATTATCTGCATTACGTCTGCTGTCACAGCAGATTGGCCAAATCAACGTGGCCCGACCATGACTGGCGTTGTTGGTGCTGGTGTACCAGTTCCTAATAAATTACCGGAAACATTACAGGTGATTTGGAAAGGTCCGGCTGCGGATGGATTCGCCGCGCCGATAATTGCTAATGGCAAAGTGATTTTTGGTGATTTGCAAAAGAACAAAGAAGTTTTTCATGCATTGTCGTTTGCTGATGCGAAACCAGTGTGGAGTGATGTATTAGATGATCCACATAAAGATGGATTTGGAATTGGCCCTCGTTGTGCACCAGTGAGTGATGGGAAATTGGTGTTTACACAGTCTTGTAAGGGAGAATTACATTGCCTTGACTTAGCGAGTGGGAAATTGTTATGGAAAACTAATTACCAAAAAGATTTTGGTGCGCCATATACGGGTGAAAAAGGAAAAACTGCAGGCGGTGCACGGCATGGCTATAACGCCAGTCCCTTAATTGATGGTGACCATGTTATTGCCTTAGTGGGAGGACCAGGTGCAGGTGTGGTATGTCTTGAAAAGAAAACGGGAAGAATTATTTGGAAATCGCAAGACGATCAGGCGGCTTATTCTCCACCCATGGTCGCAACGCTAGCAGGTGTCGAGCAAGTTGTTTGTTTTACCGTGCAGGGCGTGATCGGGCTGCAACGTACGGACGGCAAATTATTATGGCGTGTACCGCTAACGACAAATTATGGTCGTCATGTTGCGGCACCGATTATTTATCATGATATGGTCGTTGTTGGTTCACATGAAATAGGTTTGGTAGCAACGCGAATTGTCAAAATAGGCGACTCAATTGCTGCCGAAGAAGCATGGAAACGCGGCAAAGAAGCGGGCCCCAATTTCTCTAGCCCGGTAGTGGTCGGTGATCACATGTATTATTTAGTGAAGAAACAAGTGATCTGTTTAGATTTAAAATCGGGACAACAGGCCTGGGCACAAGATGGATGTGTTGTGTCGAGTCCTGATAAAGGCTTTGCTTCTTTTATGGTCATGACTGATAAAATAGTAATGCTCAATGATACCGGTGAACTGATTATGTTTAAAGCAGATCCAAAAGCGTATAGCGAAATTAGTCGTACCCAGGTGTGTGGTAAAAATTGGTGCCATCCAGCCTACGCTGATGGCAAGTTAATAGTTCGTGACCATAAAAATCTCATCTGCGTGCAATTATTGGACAAATAAGATGATAGGTACAAATCAAAAAATTGACGCTCTCTTAGCGCGACAAGCTATAATTCACTACCGATGACCAAAGATCCAATTCCCTCAGCGAACGAACAACAGCAGCCACAAAATGCTCGTTATTGGTTGGGACAAATTTGGGCCGTTTTACGTAAAATGTTAATGTTCACCTTTGCTGGGTTGGGGTTAGTCCTGCTTGTTCGCTACAGCGGCAGAGCCGCAATTATAATTGTCCCTATTTTAGTATTATTATTTGGTACCGGATTATATGCGTGGCTGCGCGTTAAAATGCGTAAACGAAAATAAATTATTCAACTAAATACTAGATATGTTATTAACAATTAATGAAATAACTAGGATTTATTGTTCCAAGCAGATAGCGCGGCTTTTTGAACAGCATCAAACGATGTACTTAAAGCCTGGGCAACTGCGAGCACGTGATCGGCTTCTGGTTTGCCACGTTCAGTTCCATCAGGTAAAGTGACTACTTTTATCGCAATGTCATATCCATCGACGCTGACGACGTCCTCCCGACGCGGTAAAATTGTGCGTGGTACTAATTGATGACGAACACCAATGGTGCTGGACCGAGTTAGCACCAATGTAGCCATATCGTTTTGTAAATGGGGATCGCATAAAATTGTTATTTCATATCCGGGGCGACCTTTTTTCATAATAATAGGCGCGACATAGGCATCGCGTGCCCCTGCGATCATTGCTTCATTAATTAACACCGCGAGTTGTTCACCTGTCGTGTCATCGACCTGGCAGCGTAATTCACATACGGTGTCACTATGATTGTTTTCGATATCAACAAGGCTGACACGAACGACATTTACATAACCAGGTATTTTTTTGTGACCGGCTCCATGTCCAACCCGAGAACTCGTCATGGTCATTTCTTGACCTGGTCGCAAATAATCATCTGCAAGAGCCGTTACTAACGCACAACCAGTTGGCGTGGTTAATTCGCCAGTATTATCAGTTATTTGCCGATGTGGCGCACCAGTATGCGCTAACATGCTTGTTACTGCAGGAACTGGAACCGGCATACGGCCATGAGCGCAATTCACAAAACCATATCCAGGATTAATAGCAGTTGCGATAATGCGATCTATGTCCAATTGTTCCAGTAATAAACAGCAACCAACGACATCAGCAATGGCATCTAATGAACCGACTTCGTGAAATTCGACATCGTCGATCGACATGCCATGTACCTGTGCTTCTGCGCGAGCTAAATTATTAAATACGCGTTGTGCGCGTTGTTTAACCCGCTCCGGCAATGGGGCAGTGGTTAATAATTCACGAATAACACGATAGGGACGATGTGCATGTTGGGTGGGTGCCTGTCCAGTTAGGGAAAATTTTTGTGGGTGGTCATGATGATGATGGTCATGTGCATGATGATCGTGGTGATCGTGATGATCGTGATCGTGGTGGTGGTGTGCTTGATGCGCTG
>JAHEDF010000568.1 GCA_024641365.1 Planctomycetota bacterium
TACCAGGGTAGTGACATATTAATATTCATGGAGTCGGTTTTAAACAGCTTGTCTCCGATGGTCCATTCGAATCCCACTTCCATTTTAGGAAATGCAATAAATGACGTGGCAAACTCATCGCTCATGGAGATTTTCAATCTATCATAGTCTGCTATGCTGGTGTCACTACCCGCTGCTTTACCCCAATATACAGCCGTATCATCGGAAAAATACAGCTTCATGCTTATCCATGCATTGATACATTGAATATTACGATTACATTCTGCATAGTCATGACGTCCTTCGCCATACCGCAACCTACCTTCAAATGAAAAATAGTTAGCGTCCCTGCTTATGCCATCAAAATACTTATAATTACCTGCGTCATATTCGACTGCCGCCTTATAACGGCCGTAGTTGACTGACCCCGTATCGGTAACTACCTCATCGGCTGCTGTGACTTGCCCATTCGATCTATGCTCCAGTCCAATCGCAAACCATTCCATAGAGACATTAGTTAATAGTGCATAATCATTGAGATATTTCCTGTAATGCAAAGCCGGATTGCTAATCCGGTTAATAACAGGGCTGGATTTTCTCGATTTCACATAAAAATCAAATTCTCCGGTATAAGAGAAAAACCACTCTGAACGAGTATTGTAATTAGTAAAGCACGCCAAATCAGGTATGGCTTTGCCATCCTGCTGGTTTGTTAACATACAATGTGGTTTGCTGAGACTGTAGCGAAATGAATAATGGACTTCCAGTGAATTATCATCATCATAGGTCTTCTGATAAATAGCATAACTTGGCTCGTATGTAGTCAGGCGGCTTTTGTTTACATCACACAAATCCGGCCTTTTTCCGCAATACTCCATCAATTTCAAGTTGTTAACTTCTTCTTGATTACATGCAGATTTATCAGTGCTACATTTATCACTCACCCGAACTGAGTCGAACAATGATCCCTGCGCATCACCATGATAGATCGCAAATATTATGACAAAAACAACAATCTTACTGTTAGGTTTATACATATTCATATTGCAACCCATGCCTTGTCTTTGTTAGGAGTTATTTAGCACAAAATTATTTGCAATGTTTAACTTGGCGTTGTGATTATGACCATTTTTACGGATTTTCATAAAAAATAATTGTTTACTTGACTTACATCAAACAAATACAAATCTCTGGTTTATTTCCTTTGCACGGTTATAAAAAACCCACTTAAACAGTACGTGGCATTCACTGTACTGGCAGTGCCATTGTATTTAAATTATAAAATGTGATTTAAAAGACGAGGTGAACAATAATACTTCGGTGACTACGCAATCCAGCCGGCAAGGCCGAGTTATCGCATTTTGATTTCAAGTCGAAAGTATAAAATACGAAATTATCAGTCTATGCGCGGGTCGGTAGTACGGCTGCTTGTCAGGCAGGGCCTTTACTTAGCACGCAGCGGTGCAAACAAATACTCCAGGCCATTGAGTTTGATTTCGTATACGATTCCCAACAGCACGCCCAGCTCGCCCTTGGGAAAACCTTGCTTGGCAAACCACACCACGTAAGGCTCGGGCAGATCGATCAGCAATTGCCCTTTATGTTTACCAAAGGGCATGCGATAACTGGCCAGCTTGAGGAACTGTTGCGCATCAAGTGATGAACCGGAATTATCCGTGGTAGTGTTACTCAAGTCGCGACTCCGTCCTTTCCACCCGCAAATCCAGCTTGCGTATATTTAAATCGATTCCTGCATTCAATAAAAGCCATATTTCCGATCAATACCGTCAGATAAATCCTTACGACTGCATTTAACCTGGGCTACGGATGTATACCCTCTCTTGTAATTACCGGTGGCCTCATAAGATGGCAGGTCAAGATACTTGCGTGGCAGGGGTTCGTGCATAGCCGCACCCCATGAGTGTGGAAATACGGATTCTATACAAATCGACTTTAATGATGCACAGAGATAGCATAGTATTGAACCATCATTAATACACGACGGTCTGATGTCGCTACCACAGGGGACGCGCTCATGAAAGATTTGGTCTGGGATCGGATATTCAGTGTTGGGATCGACGAAATCGACGAGGATCACCACCGCCTCGTGGATTTGTTTAATATTCTCAATCATTCCGTCATGCAAGACGACGCCCCGGAGTACCTGGCGGCGGTTCTGGAGGAACTCATCAACTGTACTGTCTGGCACTTTAGTCACGAAGAGCGCCTGATGCTGAAGTATGGCTACCAGGCTTATGCAGATCACCGGGCGGAACACCAGGACTTGATTGCCAGCGCCAAAGAACTGCAACACAAGATCCTGGCAGCGGATAAACTGTTAGCGATTAAGGATCTTGAATTTCTGGAACACTGGCTGACCGAGCATATTCTCTCTACCGACATGAAGCTGGGTTCCTATCTTGCCGAGACGATGTAGCGCTTGGAGTCATTCTCTTTCGCTTCTCCGCTTTAGCTTGATATTCATAACACTGAAATAAATCCCCCTCTATTTATATTTCCTTTTTATGTAATTTTTCGTCTAGAATTATTGGCATATCCAAGATCAATTGAGAGCGGGAAAAAACGATGGCCAACGTAATGATAGTCGCAACATTGCTGTTAGCGGCAGGTGATATTTCATATGTAGATGCTGACAATGATCAAAAGAACGCTTGTTTCGAAGCCTATGAAGCGCTCAGCCAGGTCGACTCCAACTATCTTGCTACTATGCATGCCGTGTGCGATTCAACCACGCGTACCGCCACCTATTGGTTAT
>JAHEDF010000105.1:0-6191 GCA_024641365.1 Planctomycetota bacterium
CCTATGGCAATGACCGTGAGCCCGATGACCACCTCACTGATGCCCATTAATTCAGCAATGTGAACTGCGCCCTTTACTAATAACCACCCGCCGCCGCTGAGTAAAACCAACCCAAGGAAGAGCCACGTTAAAGACAGCCATAATGGTAATATTGGGGAAGGATGCAGATCGGCTTGTATAGTGCCATATCCTAATCGAATCGAAAATAGTACATAAATTAGCCAAGCTAATAAAAAAAGAACAGCCATAAAGACTGGTAAATAGGGAAAGATGAAAACGACTACACCAAGTACAACGCTAACAGCGGCCATAAATGGCCAGTCAAATAAAGTTACTGTTCGAGAAATAGCGAGCGGAGTTACAACGGCTACCACGCCAATGCCAAGAGCAACATTTACAACATTCGAGCCGATAACATTGCCAATCGCGAGGCCATAATGACCTTGGTAAGTCGCTTGAATACTGGCAATTAATTCTGGCAGGCTTGTTCCTCCTGCTACGACAGTCGCACCAATCAATGATTCAGGTAAATTAGTACGTCGCGCGATCGCGCAGGCACCAATAACCATACGATCTGCGCCAGCCCCTAGAATAAGGAGGCCAGCAACAACGAAAATTAATGACATGGCTAGCGACATAATTTTTCTAAGTACTTATTTTAAGTAGATCCTATTAACCACGTAGGTGTACGTGTCTATGTAATACGGGGATGACTCATGCGCTAGTCAGAAACTATTTAAAAACAGACAAGTGTCGGCTGGCTTAGTCTAAGCTTCTCACTAGCCATAAAGGGCTGACAAAAAATCTGATTTTCTTAGACTATTGTCACTTTGCTATGTGAACATAATGCGCTTCATGTCGCGGTTTTTTAGTAATGTGCGAATTTAGACGGTAGATCAGAGGGCGATTTTTGGTGCGTCCTTCGCCATCGCATAGGGAAAGCCGATGGATGATTATGGACTTTACGATTTTTGGGTGATTCCCGCATCGACTATAAATCGAACAGGAGAAACCAATGCAAGTTCGTCTTATTACCCGTCATTTCAACCGCAGTCAGTTATTAGTCGCGCATGTGCAGGCGCGGGTCGCACAGGCTTTGTCACGATTTCAGCAAAATGTACGTGATGTTGAAATTCGCATTAGCGATATCAACGGAC
This sequence comes from Planctomycetota bacterium, assembly GCA_024641365.1. The sequence goes on from JAHEDF010000105.1 coordinate 1,158, forward strand.
CACGTGGTGGAACTGATATAGCATGTTTAGCTCATGTGCGTTTCGTGCGAGGCGGAAATGTTATTGTAGAAAGTGTTGCTTCGTCTGCCGAGTCAGGCATTGCTCAATTGGTTAATCGTTTAGCTCAAAAAGTACGGCGCACGTTTAATCGCCGAAAAAATTATTAAATCATTAGCCCTAATAAAAAGGACATAACCATGATTGAAATATGGTACTTTGTAATTGCAGGTGTTACCTTGCTCCTCTCAATGGGCGCTGCAGCCCTGGTACGTTTGCGCGTCAAGCAAGCGCGCGAGGTTCCGGCGGCAAGCGGTCTGACTGGAGCGGAAGCTGCCGCATTAATTTTGCGCTCTACCGGACTTGAGGGATTAAAAATTGAAGAGCATGCCGGTGTTTTAAGTGATCATTATAATCCGCTGACTCGTACCTTAGCATTAAGTCATGATGTATATCATGGCCGTGATGCGGCTGCGGTTGGCATTGCTGCACATGAAGCAGGTCATGCTATTCAGCATGCTCATAATTATGTCCCCATGTGGATGCGGAGTTTTTTAGTACCTGCTGCTAATATCGGTTCGATGATTGGACCCTGGTTAGTGATAGCGGGCATTGTGTTAGGTGCCGCACAACAAACCGTCCCTGGTATGGCATGGTGGTTAGCAGCTGTTGGCTTGGGATTATTCGGTTTAGCAGCGCTTTTTACCCTCATTACGTTACCGGTTGAATTTGACGCATCTGCGCGTGCACGCGTGTTATTACGAGAATATGCAATAATAGGCGGAGGTGAAGATGACCGACACGTGGACCGCGTCCTGACAGCTGCTGGTCTGACGTATGTGGCGGCTGCAGCGACGTCTATTTTATGGCTCCTGTATTGGGCGTGGCAGGCCGGATTCATTGGGGGACAACGAGAATAGACAGGAATAATGTATTATATTATCACTCCTATATTATTAGCGATAATATAGGAGTGATTTTGTATCGCTCGGGTTATTATAAATATTAATTTTATTTATTACTAACCGCAACCGCTGCAGTGGTGTATAAATTCTATATTTATTTCACATGCAGGCATAAAATGAGTATACTAGGTAATTTCAAACGGTTAGCGTTTTACCACACATTAAGTCGTTGTATTTTAGAGTTTTGTAAAGCGTATAATAACAGTTTATAATCATTGCGACCTCTATTCAGCTTAATCGAAACTGTCCGGGAGACTGTTTTGAGCCAAACCTGTGCAACATGAGGATTACATGAGGAAATGATCTTCTCAGATTCATGTTCGCTTCATGTTACTGCGCTAGCGTCATGGCCATAGACACAACGCGCACAGCGCAAAGGAGTTTCCCATGTTTATTAAAGCCGCATTAACCATGACGTTAGCTAGTCTCGTCGGTTTCGCTTATACCGCAGAGCAAGGTCGTCCTGATCACCGTCCAGGCTTTGGCCCTGACCAACGTAAAGACGCTAAAAAGCGCCCTGGTGCAGAAAGTGACCGTCGTGAAGGCGAAGGTCATAACCATGAGCAATGTCGTGAGCGTCGCGAAGCAATTCGCGAACGTCTATCAGAGATGACTCCTGAACAACGCCGCGCAGCATTAAAGCGCATCCACGAACGTCGTGCAGAACATCGCGAAGAGCGTGGTGACGATGACCGCAAACCAGGTCACCGTCGCCCTGGGCATCATGGTGATGGCCCAGAAAGTGGAGCACAATAAAGGTAAATGCTCTCATAATTGATTATAACTTGAGTGGGAGCCGTACGTCCATGAGGCGTACGGCTTTTCTTTTTTCTTGATGCTGTTTAAAGTAAGAGCGAAAGTGTTGCAAATGTCATCCATGTTGTTGCAACTGTTACTTTTTCTTGAGAAGAGATAGCCAGGGCGGGTTTGATTTTATTATTTGTCGTTGTTACAATTCCGGGCCAATGTGCACGTGCTCTGTGAATAATATTTTTTGTGAAGTCGCATGACGACTAGTGATGACACAACCCGTGGTTCATCCATTCCAGAGCCACACGAATCACCACGTGCTGGGGTGACTCCCATTCCAGCCAATTTAGCTGAAACTTATCGTAAAGAAATTCCTGATGATCAACACCAACCACAGGTTGGCGCAACTGCTGATCAAACAATTTACCGCCGCTTAGGTATTCCTGCGACAGAAACGAATACTGATGGCAAACGTTATCGTATCGGTACGGAAATAGGGAGGGGTGCGAATGGGCGCGTGTGTGGTGCTTTTGACAGTGATTTACAAAGAAGTGTAGCAGTAAAATATTTAGCGGGAGAACATCGCGACGTCAGTGGATTTATTAATGAAGCACAAATTACGGCGAGCCTTGAGCATCCGAATATTCCACCAATTTATGATTTAAATATTGCGGCGGATGGAGCGCTCTTCATTACCCAACGTCGTGTCCATGGTTCTTCTTTAGGTCAACGTTTACGTGAAGCGATTGAAAAAAAACACCTACCGCCATTACCGGTCAATGACACCATTACTATAATTTTAAAGATTTGTGATGCATTAGCATTTGCCCATGATCGCGGAGTTATTCATCGCGATATTAAGCCAGAAAATATCATGGTCGGAAATTTCGGTGATGTCGTCGTCATTGATTGGGGAACCGCAACGTCGAGTGGAGCAGGCAGCGACGGCTTAGTTGGCACGCCCATGTATATGAGTCCAGAACAAGCAAGAAATGAGACGGTATCAGCACAATCAGATATCTATGCCGTTGGCGCTTGCCTTTTTCATATGCTGTTTGGGCGCGGACCGATACGCACAGATAATCATGCTGCTTTTTGGCAAGCAAAACGAGCTGGTGACATTGAAAAACCAACAGCTTTGGAGATGAAACGCATACCGCCACAATTAGTTGCTATTACCATGAAGGCTTTAGCAGGGAAAACGGCAGATCGTTATCAGAACATAAGTGATTTCTCTGCAGATTTAAAACGGTTTCAGGCGGGTCAATCAGTAAGCGTTTATGCTGATAATGTGGTATTATTATTTTGGCATTGGCTGTGTCGTAATCGTGCGAAAGCCAGTGTTTTTGCAGGGTTCTTTGTCGTTATAGTTATCATCGCATCACTGATGACATGGCAATATAGACAACAAAATGCGCCGTGGATTGCTTTGGCAGATATTGTAACGACACGAGAAACCCCAGCATCATTTGACAGAGATTGGAAAATTTTAACCGCTGCCTTAAGCGGAGAATATATTGAACAAGAATTAAAAACTACTGATAATAATTATTTAGAAACCACCACATCGGGCTTTATTATAAGATCACGATATCTGCGATATACTAATCTGGTTTTACGTAATGAGATCGCTGGCGGTGTACGTGTGTCGTGGGAAGCTAAACCGTTAAAACGCAATCTTGATATGAATGTTTTTATCGGGTCGGGCAATCGTCGCGACGGGTTTCATTTCTCAATCGGCGGTTTAAATAATCCCTGTTATTTCGCGTGTAGTACCTCAGGCGGACTACTTATTTACGATTCAAATTATCAGAAAAGTCCATTACGACTTAATGAGTTTCATAAATTTACGATTGAACGTGATCGTGGCCAGGTAAAACTCTGGATTAATGGCGATTTGATTCTCAATATACCAGATTTATTAACGGAACGCGGTAATAATTTAACGCAATTTGGTTTTGATTGTATACAAGGTAATGATTATGAAGTCCGACATATACAATTTGAACAAAAGCCGCCAGCGTTGTTAGTCCCTGCGCTAGATATTGGAGAGCGTTTATTCATCAATGAACAATGGGGAGCAGCCTTACAGCAATATAAACTTATTAATTTTGCCTATCCAGATACCGATTCAGCGAAGCGTGCACAGTTACGCATTGGCCAAATTTTATTAAGGAAGGGCGAAGAAACCACAGGACTTGAAGCTATTCAGCAATTTGCCGAAAAGAACCCGGATCATACGTGGGCAGCGCAAGCGTGGTATGATATATTTCTTTATGCAAGCGAACACGGTGATGATGATTTAGCTAACCGAAGCATCGCAGCGCTGAAGTCATTAAAGGCTCACTTTTGGTTGAGAATTATTGTATCACATCTTGCTGAAAAAGAAGCATTGCGATTTCCATTTCTCTATGACTTTAACCTGAATAATCCAGAAAAGCAGAGATTGGATTGGGATCTAATGAAGGGCTCTGCTTATAAGTTATATGAATTACAAAAACAAATGGGCATAAGTGTCATAGAAACCAATTTTACACAACGCGGGCTAGATTATTTTCTCAATTCGGGAAATGCACAATTAGTGCTGGATACCTATCCTTATAATTCTGCTGCACAGGGTTTTTCCTTGATTGAATTAGGGCGTTATGAAGAGGCGTTAAAACGCTTCCATTATATCGCAGAAATTGTTGTGCGAGCAAGGATTTACAGCGGTCGTTATGATGAAATTATAGCAGAAAATCCAATGGAAATAAATCAGGTAAACGCATTAATTGCGAAGGAGGATTTTGCTACTCTACGCAAAAAATATCCAAACCATTATCGCACCAGTGAATGGCGAATTTTACGCGGCGAATCAGTCGAATTAATTAAAGAAATGCCTGAAGATAAACAGCTGGTTATGCGTGCGTTGACTGCTCTTGGTAAAGCAAAAGAAGCATTGAACATATCAGAAAGTGGAGTTGGTGCGACCTATGCCTATATGGCGCTTGGTCAGCCAGAGGAAATTCTTGCCTATGCGAATTCCGATGTTGCTGATGTACATTGTGCACTCATCGGTTTTGCGCAAAAAGGCGATCACGATTCATTTCACAAATTACTATCGGAACTAGAAAAAACAGAAGTCCACCTTTATCAGGCAGCTAACATTCGAGTCATGTTTTTTCATAGTGTCATTCTACCATTTATTCAAACACGACTAGATCAGCAGTTTGATCTGCGCGCTGGATTATCTCATGCGTTACAAGAAGGCAGTCAGGTTACGGGTGGACGATGTGCAATATCAGCGCAATTTATGCTGGGCGACATAGACGAAAAAACCATG
>JAHEDF010000105.1:6205-10166 GCA_024641365.1 Planctomycetota bacterium
AAGTGACAAAAGCGATGCACGCCGAATTGAATAATGATCTGTCCGCTGCTCATATGTTGTATGCAAGCTGTTTAACATCACCTGATATAACAGGCAGCGCTGAACGTGCACTTTATCACTTTGTGGTGTGGCGAGAGCAGGTGACATCGGAACTAAAAGCAACTACTCCACAATAATATGAAGTGATCTTATTCGTTTCACTAATATGAGCAGTTTTATCTATGAGTCGGTTTATTCCCCTGCCCTAACAGGTTGGTGTTTTTCAGCAGCCTGCTAGGACAAGAATGATTTTACAGACCTTTATTTAACTGCTGTTTGGAGTGAACGAGCGTAGTGCTGGTTTTGTAGCCAAAGTCTTGGCTTGCCTTATGTGCAAAGCAATGCAAAGCAATGCAACACAGCAGGCCTCTTGGACGTATGTTGTCACAAGAACAAGAAAGGGAGCTTATGAGATTAATGGGTCATTCATTTCGGCTGGTATCGCTTATGTGCGTGGTGCTTATGACGTTACACGCTGAACAACAGCCGTTATTTGATGGAAAGACACTTGATGGATGGCAAGGCGATACGGACAAAATGTGGCGCGTTGAAGAGGGGGTTATTGTTGGCGGCTCATTCGACGGGGTGAAAAATAATGATTTTTTAGCCACGACCAAAAGTTACAAAAATTTTGTTTTACGCTTAGAATGGAAATTAGTTGGTACTGAAGGCTTTATAAATAGTGGCGTACAATTTCGTAGTGAACGAATGGAAAATCCAGTTCATGAAATGATTGGTTATCAGGCTGATATCGGCAAGGACTGGACTGGCAGTTTGTATGACGAATCTCGCCGCAAAAAAGCGCTGGCAAAAGCCGATAAAGCAGAAGTAGAAAAAATAGAAAAGGTAGGCGACTGGAATTCGTATGAAATTCGATGTGAGGGTCCGCACATAGTTTTAAAAGTGAACGGCGTTCAAACCATTGATTACACTGAGGCGGATGCGTCTATCCCATTGAGTGGTCGTATTGCCTTGCAAATTCATGGCGGCGGGAAAGCCCAAATTTATTTTCGCAATATAACCATAGAAAATTTACCTGATTAACAAAACAACCATCCCATGTGGAGTTCATTTATGCGTTTTGCATTTCCAGTCTTGGCATTAGCCATTTCCGTTGCCCCGATTTATGCAGAGGTTGATCCGTATGATCAATCCGCTGTACCACTTGAGGTCGATACGACAGACACCAGCTTACATAAAATAGTTTTAGTGGCAGGAAAACAAAGTCATGGTCCTGGGGATCATGAATTTTTCGCCGGATGTGCGTTATTGATGGATATGTTGAAACAAACCCCAGGCGTATTTCCCGTCATGGCCCGTGATGGTTGGCCAAAAAATGAAGACATTTTCAAAAACGCCAAAAGCATCGTATTTTACATGGATGGTCGAGTTAAACATCCCATTAATGATAAATTAGATGTGCTCCAACCCTATATCGATAAGGGCGTGGGATTTGTGAATATTCACTATGCGGTTGATTATACCAAGGAAGTTGGTGCGACGGTGGTGAATTGGCTGGGTGGATTTTATGATGCTGAAATCAGCATTAATCCGCATTGGGATGCCGATTTCATGACCTTGCCAGATCATCCGATTTCAAATGGTGTTAAACCTTTTAAGATTCGCGATGAGTGGTATTTTAATATGCGTTGGCGGGCCGACCCAGCAGGTCTTTCTAATATTTTACAAGCCGTACCACCAGATGAAGTACGCAAAACAAAAGATGCAGCAAAATATCCAGGACGCAGTGAAATAACGGCGTGGGCCTATGAGCGTCCAGACAATAAGGGGCGTAGCTTCGGTTTTACAGGTGGTCATTTTCATAAAAATTGGGTCAATGATGACTTCCGTCGTCTTGTTACCAATGCCATTTTATGGACGGCGAAATTAGAAGTACCTAAAGAGGGAGCGCCCTGTGTGCTAGCGCCTGATGCGATCAATCGTAATTTAGATACGAAAAAGCCACGGGCGAAAAAATAATCTATTACTATGTTTTTATGAAATAAAATTTATGAGTACCGAGGTGTAAAACATCTTTACACCTCGGTACATGATACTGCGATTACCTTACGAGCATTGCGAATAAAATGGGTATAGTGATCAATAATGGCGTTTTTCGAGCAAGCATGCCTACGGGTTGCTGTGTACTAAAAATCGGCTACAAACCTGACTATGAAATTTATCATCGGCTGTTTCGCAGTAATTGGTTTTATTGGCGTCCTTATGGTCGCTGGCTGCATTGGACTGGCGAGTGTTGTAGCGGTAAACTTGCCAGCGATTCCACCGTATGCGACTAAATCAAATATAGAACGAGAATTTAATAAAGATTTAGAATTAATTAAAAAGTATCTAGCTACAAGTGATGCGACATTAATAGATCAATTATCAACTGATATATATGCGCTCTATGATGACGATGATGAATTATTAAAACGGCATCATATTGACGGTAAATCTCATTATATAAGCAATGGTGTTGGTGCCGGATCATTACGTATAGATGGCAAAGAAGTGCAATGCATGGCTTATAAAGTTGAACATAAGCACATGGATTACATTGTTTACATTTATGACGCGAAAGCCACGCATGGTGGTTCTGAGCCAGTGGGTCCTGAAGGCACAGATAAAAATTTGCTTCCTATTGAACAAGAAAATCCAGAACCGCCAAAAGTAACCGAATAAATAATTTAAGGTACGCCTAATAAATGGCGAACGGTGCTGCAGTCAGCTTCAATTTGTGCGACCAATGCATCAAGGGTGGCAAAACGGTGCTCGCCACGAACACGATCAATAAAATCAATGGCAATTGGGTTATCATAACAATTACCAGACCAATTAAGCAGATGTGCTTCTACCGTGAGCGGGCGATCACCACTAATGGTTGGTAAGTGTCCAATATTTACCGCCGCAGGGATCGTCTCATTGCCAATCAATGCCCAGGCTGCATAGACGCCGATGCCAGGAATTTCATTGAGGGTGTTCCCAATATTAGCAGTGGGAAAGCCAATTTTTTTTCCACGTCCTTCGCCATGAATAACAGTACCCAGTAAGCGATAGGGGCGATCAAGCAGCCCTTGCACCTCAGCCATGTTTCCCTGTGCGACGATGTCACGAATGCGACTTGAACTGATGATGACATCGTTTGCACAAACCGGCGCAACAATGTCGGCTTGTGCACCATGCTTTTCGAGCAATTGTTGTAATTGCTTGACGTCGCCACTGCGATTACGACCAAAACGAAAATCTTCACCAACTATGACAGCACTGGCGCGCAAGTGATCACGTAAAAATTGAACAAATGTAGCAGGCTCCATATCACGGACGTGTGCGAATGGGATTTCTTCTACTTGGATTTTTGCACCGAGGCGCTGGGACCACAGCTGTAAAACGCGTTCGCGATCTGCGGTAGCAACTAATGGTGCGCGTTTATCCCAGCCAAGTACGTCTGCCATGCCGCTAAATGTCACGACACATGGCTGTCCTAATTGTGCCGCACGTTCGACTAAAGCGAAATGTCCACGATGAAGCGCATCAAATTTGCCAATTGCACACGCAGTCATTGTTCATCAAGCCAACGAATGCTGCCGCCATCGACGGCTGTTTTCCACTGTGGTTCTTCTAATAATTGCTGGACAGCTTCCCAGCGTTTTTCAGTTACCGCAGTAGCAAAACGTTTTTGTACATCACCATCTTTAGCTAGTTGTTCTGCTAACAATATTATTTTACGTGATAAGCGGCCGAGATTATGCTCACTCATTTCCACATTCATTTGTTGGTCAAATCCGTCATCACCAGCTTCTAATTTTTGATCGCTCCAACTTCTGGCGCGATACCATTCTTGTAAACTGATGACGTAGCGTTGTAGCGCAGCTAAATGTTGGCCGCGATTGCGTAAGCGATTGCCATCACGTTCAATAGCGAT
>JAHEDF010000569.1 GCA_024641365.1 Planctomycetota bacterium
AACAAACGACATACCCACGCAAAAAACATGGCGATAATTATAAATAGAACACCCCATACCATTGGCATGTCACCTGGGTAAACTGAAAAATTATCTTTTAGTACGCCCACTTGGAAAATAGCGAAACACACAATGAGAATTACTAAAACACGTATATCGACCGGAATAAGCGGGGACTCATTACCCTGTGTTGATGATGAAAGTTGTTCATCAACACGCGTTTTAAACCACACTCCTTTAAGTATGGCCACCCACCAAATACTTAACACTAATAACGCCGGAACACCAAGATCGACCGCCGTTTGCAGCCATTCTTGGTGCACTAATACTGTTTCTTCCGCCCCGGGCGGTTTGACTCTCGGATATGCTATTTCAAAACCATTTATTCCGTGTCCGCTTATGGGGCGTTCTGTCACTAATTGAGTTGCGGCGGTCCAATAGTCTAAACGCACATCAGCACTGGCGACTGCTTTTTCTCGTACCACTGGAATACACAAAGCCGTAACTATGGTAAATAAACCAAGTGCAATAACAGTTAGCTTAAATGAAAAACGTCGCATAAACAAAAATGCACATGTCATTCCCGCCATCACTGCACTTAAAATTGCCGCTTTACTGCCGGTAATTCCCAACGCGACAATTGCCACTAGCGCAAAAAATGAAATTAAAAAACGCTGACCATGTTTTTGTTGCCAACGTTGCCACCAACTACTTAAAAGTAATGGCAATAATAATAGTAAATAACTCGCCAAGGTATTGGCGAGTAAAAAGGTCCCCTCTAATCGCCAACTTGCTACCCGCACATGCAATTGATCACTGACACGTTTTTCTGCGGTCAAACCCGGATCAGTTGCGAGTATCGACGCCATATGTGGGCGTTCCCATAATAATTGGCCTGCCATTAATACAACTTCACACAGTAAGCCACTCATTAAACCAGCCATAACCAAATAAGGATAACGACGAATTGCAGGCAACAACGCTAGCGGCGCGGCAAAGTGCAAGGACCATCCGCACACCAATGTCCATGCTTGTGCTGGCATCGGACTCGACCACGCACCCAACGCCGCGATTAATAAAAACAATAATCCCCATGGCCACGCCCGTGCCCACCATGGTCGCGCATCGCGCAATGCTGTTGGCATGATGGCTCGCCACACCAAACCTGTCGCGATGGCAGCGCTCAGCATCACGAGATAAAATAAATTCGCTATTGTTGTCGGATCACCATTCCAAATGAGTGGCCGCAACAATGGCAAAGCCACTAACCACGCACCGGCTACCATGGTTACCGGTGTTCGCAGCCGATCAGTTGATGCAGTGGTGTCCGTCACGATATGGAGACGGTGGAGTTAATTTGCACAATAACAATGACGATTTTTAATTGCGACTAGAATTATAACGCAACAAAAAGAATGCGTTAGTCAGCTAAACCAGAAACCCAGTCCTCTGGTATCGGCGTCCCTGGAGGCGGATCTAAATTGTCTGAAAATTCTTTGATATCTCTGGTTTTAATTTTGCGCCAGCTCGCCTTATCGCTACTCCACACGTATATAATATCATCATCGGGATCGCTTTTCGTCCCAGCTGAACTCCTGAAGACAATTGCCTGCGTATAAAGCGATGTTTTACTATTACCGCTGTTGCGGTTTATAATGGTAAAGCTTAGGACATTATGCGGATTATTACCAAAATGATCGGTCATATGCGTCGCATCATGATTTGATTTTGCAGGGCGACATTCGTCCGTGGCTAATTTGGTAACGAGTTGCTTCAATGGCAAATCAATCTTACCAACTAATAAAGCACGTGCATTTTTTTCAGAGTCATTTTTGAAGTTTTTATTTAAAAAAGCCCACGGATCATTTTTAAAATCTTTGCTGTCGGAGATACCATTGTTGCAGCCTAATCGTGGCCATTGCGCTAAATAACTATCTAACGCTGTTGTTACATGCACCATCATATCGCTGGTCGTTGCAATGCGCGTGGTACGACGCAACACGCCAAGCACTGATAAAATTAATCCCGCGATGATGGCAATAATCGCAACCACAATCAGCAATTCCGTAAATGTAAATCCCTGACGTTGGTGTGCCATTAACGGTACTCCAATGGTGCTGATAAGAGGGAATGTTCTTCACGTTCATTATAGGTAGTATCTAAACCCGCATTCGCATCTTGCTTGTGTTTTGAGCGATTTTTGTGACCATCTTTAATGCCCTGCCACGGTGGGTTATCAAACGATAATTCTGTCCAATCTCTATCATATTCTTTTTCTTTGGCTTGTTGGCACACCCAATTTGCTTGATCCCATAATTCTTTTAAATTACCCTTGGTTGGAGCTGTCGCACTATCTGCCCAATCTGTTACGGAGGACGACTTTAACTGCGCCTCGTCAACACGAGCTGAAGGACCAACCGCCGCAACGGCTACATACACAGTCCGGTTATATTGATAAATCTTTAAGTGTTCGAGTAATGTCTTGCGGGATGCTATTTCACTTCCGGGTAAATAAGTACCTGGCGATATTGGTGTAGCAGAATTGTCCGCTGGCCAAGCACCCTGGTTTAGACCGTCTGGTAAAATGGTATCACTTTGATGAGTCGGTTGGTATAAAACTGCCGATACCACTATTGGGTGCCCCCAGCGATCATTCCATGGTTCGTTTTCCTTGCGATTCGTCATATATTCATCGGCAGGATATGATTTCTGCCCAGTGCGAGTCGGTAAGATATTTGCCA
>JAHEDF010000570.1 GCA_024641365.1 Planctomycetota bacterium
TGCTATTGCTGGTTTACGCGTAACGAGTCAGGCTATTGCCTTATCAAACAAAATGGCGCTCGACAATGCGGTTATGCGCACAGGCATGCAAATATCGTTAGATTATATTGACTTTTGGACTAATCATGATGACCCTTTTGGCACTACTATAAGTGATCAGTATTTGCGTATAACAGCGCCGGATAATAGTAAAGTTAAAATATTACGTGGACAGGCATTTACACCGTTTAGTTTGTCCGCTGCGTCGACTGGTTATGGCGCAGCGAATCCAACATTATCTACGGCTTCGGTAAAAAGCGAGGGACGCAATGAAGGTGTCCGAGGTTGGGATCCCAATGCTTGGCACGCAGCAGCTCAACGAACGTGGTGCCTGACGCCAGTTTTTGAAAACCCAATAGCAAATGGTGCTGTAACACCGCTCAACCAAATGCAGGGCCGTTATTTTCTTATTTCAGCACCTGAAGCGACTGGGATTCCCTCACCGAATCATCCATGGCAGGCGCGACAAGCCAACGGTTTATTACTGTCACTTGGAATTTACGGCGCCCTTGATTATTTGCCGGCGAACACACCACTCATTGCCTACAGTCCGCGTGATAATCCGGCAGCGGATGAATCCGCCTGGGGAATTGACGATGAATGGGCAGGAGCCGCTGGGTCGGCTTTTAGAGATTACGTTATTGGTGGTCGCTATGGATTTAATCGTTGTGGTGGTGGTCGCTATGGGGCGACGCTTATTGGCGGTTATTCAATTCCGAATCGTACTGTGCCAGCAAAAGATATTACCGCAGCTAACAATAGAAATTATTATTTAACAGTAAGTGGCATCGGTTCACATCATCTGAATAATCTTTTTGCCTCACAAGGGTATAAAAAAATGATGAATGATGCAGAATACACCGATAACATTTTACATGATAACGAATCAGGACTGCCAATTAATAAACCGGAACATTGGCCAGCAATGGAAGTTAAGGTGTTGCGTTTCATGCGCGAGAGTGCTTTTATTAATCTCAATCGCATTATCATGACTGATTCGTTAACCGGATCTACCATACAACTAAGTTTTTCAGCTTTTGGAACTACTCTACGTGGAGCCCGACAGCAGCGAGCACCAGGTCCGGCTGGTACGCCAGCTGGATGGGCAGATCCATTTTCAACTTCCCCATCTAAGAATCTTGATAGTCCATGAATTATATTGCGCATTTTACATCTCATTATCGGCAAGGCACTATTTTAATTATTACGGCCGGCATTTCTGCGCTGTTAGCTAGTTTAGCTTTGACGTTTTTGTTACGTATGCGCAGTGATGTTATGGAATCAACATTTACTGTTCGTGATGCACAAGCACGCATAATGCTCGTTGCTGCCTGTCATTATATTCAAGAAGCCGCTCGTATTGGTTACGATGATTCAAAGACTGAATATCATAAAGAAGCATATGGCTGGATTGATGTGCGTGATGGAGCAATTGGACCGAAACCGTCTAATGCGTCATTTGACAGTAGTGGTCAAAAGCCCTACGGCGAAATGGGGTATAGTGGTGATGATGATCGCCATTTTCCCACCCAAAGTGTGCGTGTCTTTCCCATGCATGCGATTCAAAGACCACCATATGCTATAAGTATGAATGTGGCACCCAATCCAATTGATCCAGATCCGCCTTCAAATGGGACGCCATGGTTGGTAAATGAAGATCCGACTCCGCCCGCTGAAATAGTGGCCAAACCGATCAATCAACAATTTTCAGAGTGGAAAAAAGGCGATTTTAATCCTCGTCCACAGTCCCAAGGTCGTTCCTGGTTCCGCTTATTGCGCTGTGGCCCAGGACCGAAAGCACATTTAGCACGTTACAATGCGGCTACATTTATTGTCACCTGTGGCGCTGGTGCGAGCAATGGTTATCGCAGTAGTGATTGGCCAACAATGACCACAGAAGAGCGTGCTTTATTTGGAAATGATAAAAGTTACTTAGCGGCACTTGAGGCCGACGAGGTACGCTATTGGTACTTAGTCGAATGGAGTCCAGCAGTAGGTGATAACATGATGAACTCGCTTGATAATCTCAGTATGCCAAGTCCGATTTCGAAAAACCCAACAAAAACATCTGCCGGCTCATGGTCCTATCCGCAATACACATCTAATCAGCCAAATTATACCTTAAATGGTTTTGAACAGCCTTTGAAACAACGTAATTTTGCAGGAACGATTAGTTACGTGCAGCGACTTGTTTACGAACCACCTGACTGGTAGATCGCGCACGGCTTTATTTTGTCGGTTGAGCCCACACGTGTGGTAGGTTGCCGAAATCCAGCCAATTTTGCTGTAACTCGTTGCTGAGTTATTGGTAACAAAACGGCTAGCCGAAGTAAATACATGTCTGCGTGTTGCGCATCAGCAACAAAGTCATTGCTGGCGTAAAATGTGCAGCAACGTATTCGCATTAACCAAGGCTGATGTGCCGATTTAAACCACTGTAGTGATTCGAGGGATTTATGAGACGCATTCCTTCCATTATCTCACTTATTTTACCATTCTCGTGGGCCGTCACCGCTTCTGGTGAAGATGCTCCAGTCGTGAAAAAAGATGGGACACTCAATAACATTGATATCCGCCTGTCACTAAATGGTGGTGGAGAAGGTATTACCCAACGCCGAAATGAAGTGACCGATGTCGAAGTGGATTTTGACGGTGGCGGAAGCGGTGGTCTTTCCATCCATGTGTTGTATGTGCGTGCAC
>JAHEDF010000002.1:0-36099 GCA_024641365.1 Planctomycetota bacterium
CACCGCTTGCGCACGATCTGTCGGTGCGTCAATTAACCACATACTATGTCCGGCCTGCGATGGGAAATGTTTAATAAAATGTGACTCGGCAATAAATAATCCGCCCTGCAAAATAGAATGAGAAATAGTTCCCACCAACATAATTTTAAAGGCCTCCCCGTGCTCGTTCGTGTAATCCATTTGGTCACCAACCGATAAGCCTAATGACCAGCGCGTAGTATTTTCATCACCAATGGCAGGAACCACACCCTGCATATCGCGCTGCAATAAATCCCATCCACCTGATTCCTTCTTATCGGAAATAGCATCGGAAACAGTCGCCGACATAGTAAAACGATTGGTTAATTGCTCAGGTGACACGCCAAATAATCGTGGCGTCGCACTTTTATTTAAATTTAAACAACTGGCGTCATCACCATGACCAACACGCACCTGGGTAAAATGGACACCGCGCATATTTTCAATTAACAGACGCTCTTGGTCTTTAGGGTCATTTAAATTTTCAGACATGGGTACGGCACTGGTCATCACTAAGGCATAACCACCAGTTCCTGCGTCACGTTTTTCTGCACCAACGAGTGGATCGCGACGATTAGCACCAATCGCAACAATCAGAAAACACGCCGCCGCGAGTACGATCACAACCGCGACACTGCGTCCTCCACCACGAGCAGCATTTGCTAATGCCAAGCGAGAAGAGCGAATTACGCCAAGACCACTGCGCATGAGCCGATCAATAACAACATAACACCAACCAATTCCGGCTAATAATCCAAGAGCGCCAGCACCAAAAAATAATCCAACGGCTGCACTAGGTGCGGTTGGAATGAAACTCATTACTAGCACACCGACAGAACAAAATATTCCCATAATTAATGGCCAACGTCGAGGCGAGGACGGTGGAATTAATGCAGCTCCACGTCCACGTAATAACGTAGCGACATTATCTTTGTGCACTTGTCGTACACGTCGCATCAGCACCAACGTTGCGACCACAGCACTGATGACAATACCACTGATTAATGTCGCTGGCTGCACAAACAAATGCACTGAGGTATCACCAACTGCTGCACTCCATCCACCACCCAAGGCTGACAGAACGATCTGTGCATAACCAAGTCCGCAACCAGCGCCAATCACTGCTCCAACACATGATACCACAATGCATTCCCATAATACCAAACGACCAACACGTTTGGCGGTGAATCCAAGTGCTAATAGGACACCCATTTCTTGACGACGACGTTCCAAACCTAAAGCCACCAACATACCCGCCAAAGTTAATGCCGCGATAACCAAGAAAAAACCAAGGCCTAAAAATAATCCGGAAAAATCCATTGCTTTGCTACTGGCTTGCAGAGCCAAATCCCGCACGCCGATAGCAACTAATCCTAAATCCGCTGGAGTGATGGCTGATTTTATATGTTTCGCAACTTGCCCAGGTGCGTCGGGCACACGAATTGCCGTTAATGCACCAAAACGATTTTCAAATAAACGTTTACCGGCTGTTAAGCTCACAAATGCTTTTGGCGTGCCACGATGCGCATCCCAATAATCCTCATCGACTTGACGAATTTTTTCTAAATCAATGGGCACGCCCGGATGCCAATTTTTACAATCTTCTTCATCGCTAATCCCAGGGAAACGCGGCATTAATTCGCGATCGGCTGCCGCTCCCGTAATTGGCACAATCGCACGAACGGTAAAGGTTGATTCTTCTTCGTGCAAACCGCCGTGCTGACCAATCACAAAATAGCGCATAGAAATTGTATCGCCGACTTTCGCTTTTAAATCATTCGCCAACCACTCATTAATGGCCATATCATCAGGGCCTAAATCAGATGGTAGTGGTGCTCCTTGATTCGGTAAATGTCCCCAGTCACCGCCAGCAACTAATGAATAGGGCGTCGCTTTATCACTGTGGCGAATCTCGTTAACAAAATAAGTCACGATACCGGCTGCTTTTTCATTCGTCAGCAACGCATCAACTAATGGCGGATCTAAAAAAATACGTTCGGCTCGCACCTCGGTACTGTTACTCACCGTGCGAATATCAATTAAGGCATCATCTGGAATCCATTCCTTTTGTAAGGCGGTGGTGACCGTTTCGGTATCCGCACCACGTATAAGCAACATATTCGTTATGCGGTCCATCTGCGTTTTCATTTGCAAACCGCCTAAATCCACAAACGCCGTTGGTGTTGGAATTTGTGCGGCTGCTAAACTAAATCGACCAAATTGTTCATCAGTAATCACGTGCGTTACCTGCATACGCATGGCAACTGTGGTATCATTGGTCGATGATAATGGCGCGTCCCTCGGCAAGAATCCTGGTTTTTCTACACGCAGTAAAATACTGTCGCCAACTGTTGCCTGTAATTGTTCCGCTAAGCTTTTATTGATAGCAACATCACGTGGTCCGAGTTTCAAAGAAAATGGCGCTGGCGCTAATTGCCAAAATTGTTCGTCGACGCCACAAATTGAAATCGCATTAGCACGCAACTGATCATGTGCAGATAAACCACGTAAAAATAAGAGTGGTGCAACAAGCGATGGTGCTGATTTATTATGCGTCGCTAATTGCTCAGCTAAACGCGGTGCAATAGTATCGCGGACAAAACGACCATTGCCAACGATAGCCGTATCGACCTGTCCAATACGTGCCATGGCAGTTGCATGCAAACTACCACGTACGCTGTCGCCAATAATTAATGACCCACAAATGACCGCGGCAGAAACAGCAATTCCTAATAACACCAACGCATGATCGCGGCTGTGATACGATACCGTGCGTAAAATGTACGCAAACCAACTCATGCAATTGCCACACGAGCTGCAAAATCAATTTGACGCGACATGCGTGCAGCCAACGCGGGACTGTGCGTCACCACAATTAATGCGGTGCCTGCTTGTTTATTTAAATCTAATAACACGTCAGAGACCGCAGTTGCGGTATGTTGATCAAGCGCACCGGTTGGTTCATCTGCTAAAATTAATTTTGGTTTATTGATCAGCGCACGTGCTAAGGCAACACGCTGACGTTCACCACCAGATAATTGAGCTGGTCGGCTATGCTCTTTTCCCGCTAAACCAACCTGTGCTAAAAGATCACGCGCTAGTTTCCGCACTTCTGCATCGTTTGGTGGCGTCGGTAATGCCAAAGTCGGTAGCACCACATTTTCTTCCGCACTTAATTGCGGTAATAAATGATGATCTTGAAAAATAAAACCAATGGTCGTTGCGCGACACAGTGCTTTTGCGGCATCATTCAATGTGGTTATTACTTGGTCATTAATGGTGACCGTTCCAGCGGTTGGTTGATCTAATCCGCCAATACAATTCAGGAGTGTGCTTTTTCCACATCCTGATGGACCGACAACGGCAACTGTTTCGCCAGCATCAACGGTAAATGATAACCCGCTAAATACAGGCGGTTGATTACCATAGGCTTTGGTTAATTCATTGACGGCAAGCAACATAGTTTTCCCTTCTTCGTGGGATATTTAGAAAAATAACCGCAGAGGGTGCAGAGAGCGCAGAGAGCGCAGAGAGCGCAGAGGGACATTCAATCTTGTCATTACAAAAATCTACGCTTCGCTTTGATAACATTCTCATCAACAGTAACCGTTTAGAACAACCCAAAATATATTTTTTTTGTCTTTCCCCTGCGCCCTCTGCGGTTAAAAATTCTTTTCCATTCATTACACACCCCATTTAACCCACCGCTTCGCTTTCATTTCAAATCGCGGCAAGGTACCCGCAGAGACTGTGGTAACGGGAATACGTAACGCGAGCGATGCGCGCAAGGCATCGGCTAACGTTTTTGCGACAGTTTTCCCATCCGCTCCTTTTATTGGCTCAACCGTCAGTGCCATTTCGACCATCCCGCGTTCATCAGTTAAATCGACGCGATATTCCGCAATATCATTAAAGCGACGTACGACGGCCTCTACCGCGGATGGATAGACATTAACGCCACGCACAATGATCATGTCATCAGTGCGGCCAAGAATTCCACCTTCTAAGGCCATATGCGGGACTTCGGTCGGAGGCGACACGGCTTCCTTCACTAAATCACCAGTACGATAACGAATTAAGGGTGTCCCTAATCGACCAAGAGTTGTCAGTACTAATTCACCCGGCATTCCTGGCACGACTGGTTTTAAGGTCTGCGGATTAATAATTTCAGCTATATAAGCCGTTTCTAAAATATGTAAAAACTGTGGGCGTTCAGGATGTTGCCACGATACTGGTCCAACTTCGGTCATGCCATGATGATCAACAACTTGAACACTTGGCCATAATTCTTCTAAACGTTTGCGCACCGCAGGAATACTGCCGCCTGGTTCACCTGCGACAAATAACAAACGAAGATGTGGAATTTGAATATTTTCTTCGAGCGCTGCTTCACCTAAACGCATAGCGTACGTCGGCGTGCACGCTAATACCGTTGCACCACTATCACGCATCGCTTCTAAACGCCCACGTGTGCTTAATCCCCCACCTGGAATGGTTAAGCAACCAAAGCGCGTTGCCGCTTCAAAGGCTGTCCAAAATCCTAAAAATGGTCCGAAGGAAAATGCAGTGAATACGCGGTCTGCTTTCGTCATACCAACCGCAGTATAAAAATGCATCCACGATTCGATCATCCAATTCCAACTCTCAGTGGTATCCAACCAGCGCATCGGCTGCCCAGTCGAACCACTGGTTTGGCTATAACGCACATAGCGATCTAATGGAAATGTGAGGTTCGAACCAAACGGCTGATTATTTTGGTGGTCTTCAACTAATTCGGCTTTGGTGGTAAATGGAAATTTTTCTAAAAATGACGTGCGATCTAATTCTTTTCCTGTCACACCGGCGTCGCGCATTTTTTTGGTATAAAACGGATTACGCCCGTCTATCGCTACCAGCAATGCTCGCAGGTAGGTATTTTGAGTAGCTAGAATGTCAACGCGGTTAGTCATGAGCCCTGGTAGTTATAATCAATAATTATTATCGTGAGAAAATATCCTTAGGAATTAGGCGGTGTTTCTGTGGTTGGTGCAGGTTTATGAGCGGTCCCTGCTGGTGGTTTATAGAGTGTCACTAATGTACCGCCCACAGCAGCTAAAATAATTCCAAGAACAAATTGCCAACGCATAGCTCCCCAACCAGCGGCAGGCGGATGCATAAGCGTGGCAACAACCGCATTAATAATTGGAGCACCAGCAAACACGATTGCCATCACGGTTACGGGATGTCCTTTTGCTCCGAAAGCTAACAACACACATAAAGCACCAATTGCGCCTAAAATGCCTGCCGCCATTGACCACCAAAACCCTTTACTGGTAAAGGTCCATTCAGCGCCGCCCCACCACAACAAAATTAACGGCATTAATACAGCCGTTAAAAAATAGGCGATGCCAACAATTAAAAATGCCTTCGTGCGCCCATGTATCGGATCACCCATACTGAGCTGGCCGGTATGCAATAAAATGCCATACAGCCCCCAACTGGCTACGGTGGTGAGCGTAAAAAGAAGCCATAAGGGGACAGGACTTGATTCGGGCATTTGATATCTCGATTGGTAAAATTGTTTTACGGTAATGAGTGTATAATTGATTGGGGAATGGATGATGTAGTAAAAACCTGACTCATAATTTCCCTTCGTACTTCGCTAATTCCTCAGCTGGTGCGACTGAAATATGTTCAGTAAATTTAGGTAACGGCACGCCTTTCACTTCGCCATTTACACGTGCGACACTGACCACAACGACTTTGCCTTTTGCTAATGGTTTGTCGGCCTTTTCACCAACTTTCCAAAAATGAAAATCAAAGTGCAGTGCTTTTTCTTTTTTATCACGAACTAATAAATGAATATCAAATTCTTCATTGTAGCGCAGTGAACGTCGATAATCACATTCGGCATGGACGCGTGGCCAGCCGATTACATCGCCGGTATCATTTTCGCCTGGGTGCACAATATAACCAAGTGAACGCACAAATTCATGTTCGCAAATTTCCATGTAACGAAAAAAATTAGAAAAATGGACGATGCCTGCCATGTCGGTTTCGTGAAATTCTACACGTCGGCGTAAGGTAAATTCATAAGTCATAGGGTTACACTTCCTGCGCTTTCACGCGCTCACTACCAACGCTGCTATTTTTGCTGTTACTGCTTTCGCAGAGTCGCGCATAGTTCGCAGCCATGGCATCTGCGCTAAAGTGCTGTCGCACTGCCGCGTTACCAGCCATTCCTAAGGCCCGCGCGTGTGCCGGATCGCTGAGCACGGTGTCCAGTGCATCCGCTAATGCGAGCGCATCATCACTTTTTGCAATGACACCGCCGCCGGTTGCAGCAACTAATTCCGGAAAGGCACCACTTGGCGGCAACACCACCGGCACGCCACTGGCAAGGGCTTCGATGACATACAAACCAAACGCCTCTCCATAAGTAGCTGGTACCGATAAGACCGTTAGTGATCGTAAAAATTCTTGTTTTTCTTCGCGACTTAATGTGCCTTTAAAATCTACACGTTCTGCTAAGCCAGCTGCGGCAATTCGTTCTTGTAATTCCGACACATAAACGACATCGGCCTCAGTTTGACTTCCAGCCACGGCTAAACGCACATGTTGTAAATGTGGCCGTTTCGCGAGATGTAAAAATGCCTCAACTAAAACGCCTAATCCTTTAAGGGCACATTGCCGTGCTAAATATCCCAGCGTAATAGTCGTTGGTGCGGCAGGGCTGGCTTCAAATCCTGTGAGGTCAATGCCATTATGGACAGTTTTTATTTTTTCTGCCGGAATATTTAGTCGCCCTGCCATTAATGCACCGTAGTAATCACTTACTGACGTCACCGCGTCACAACTCTGTACTAATTCCGAAACTTTATTCCAAGCGGTCGTGCGATACGGTTCTGGTAAACTATCAAGAAAAGAGTCTTCGCCTTGCAAAGTACAAACAACGCGCGCGCCCAATGCTTTTTTCAACATCGGTGCGACCCCTAATAACATCGCATTAGAAATAGACACCACATCCCATGGGCCACGTTCTTGTAACCACGTACATAATTTGCGTAATTCTTTTTTTTGTTTTCCGTCTTCACCTGCCAACATCGATAACATTAATTCACCAACTAATCGCGGTGAGGTCATGCCAGATTTAGTTGCCGACCACCGTAATAAACCCTTGCCATTTAATAGGCGATCTATCCACGCTGGCGTGTGGCGAAATAGCCATGATTTTTGCTGCAAATAAACATTAATACCGCCAAAGAATATGGGACAGGCTTCATCGTCTCCTTGCCCTTCTTCTAAAACTGGTGGCAAATACATGGGCGCTAAAATAACATCGTGCCCTAATCGACGTAGGCCATTTACCAACATCTGATCACGCATACAGGAGCCGCAATAATACGAACCGGTACCAGCAGTGAGATGAATTATCTTCATTGCCACATCACAATTAAATTATGCCTGCGATTTCGACGTCATTTTTGGTCCACCAAATGGCAACTCGTCTGGAATCGAGGCAAATTCTTTAAAGGCGCTAAATAGTGGCACGAAATCCTTTTCAACATGTCCAATAATACAGTCAGTTAAGTCTGCTTGTAAATGTGGATAGGCACGAATGAATTTTCCAAAATTCACCTCTGGGTCATAGAATGCGTACACTAAACGACGCATTGATTCTATACCTTTACAATAGCGACGACCATATTCGCTAAATGCTGCCGCTGAGGTATCGTTCTTCTCTAACGCCGCATGCACAGCGTCTGCCGCTAATTCTCCGCTCCACAATGCAAAAAACATACCGCTGGAGAAAACCGGATCTAAGAAATTAAAGGCATCACCAACAATGACTAAGCCATCCATAGCACAATGTTTCGAACGATAGCTATATTCATTGGTTATACGAACTTCTTCACATTGGGTTGCTGGCGCTAAATGCTCTTGCAGCCACACATTTTCTTTAATTTCTCGATGATATATTTCTGATAAATCTTGCGTGTCTCTAAATAAATATTCTTTCTTCGCGACTACACCCACACTCATCACATCGTTATGTAAAGGAATATACCAGAACCACCCTTTATCAGGAATATACGCAACCGTGGTTGCCCCACCTTCACGACCTGGATCACGAATGGCGCCTTTGAAGTAACTCCAAATAGCAAAACGATCGAGTGGCTTATCTTTCATGCGCCAATCAAATTGATTAACCGCAATGGCGTCACGTCCACTGGCATCCACCACCATTTTTGCACGCTGTTCAAATGGTTGCCCTTTTTCATCTTTACCAGCGACACCGACTACGCGGTCATTTTCTACGAGCAAATTCTCAATTATTACGTCATGACGAATTTCAGCGCCTTTCTCTCGCGCATTATCGCGCATCATAATATCAAATTCACTACGCAGTACTTGCCACGTCTGTGTGGCGGGATGATCAAAATGGCTATCAAAGAAAAATGGTTGTGATTGTTTGCCGCTCGCCGAGACAAAACAAATTGAATATTTTTTCGTAAACGATGACTCTTTTAATTTTGGCAACATGCCCAAGCGATCTAAGGTAAACCATGTATAGGGAATTAATGATTCACCGATATGATATCGTGGAAATGCCGAGCGATCATAACACAGGACTTTGCGACCTTGCATGGCTAATAAAGCCGCGGTTGTCGAGCCAGCGGGGCCGCCACCAATGACAATAACGTCTGGATTATTCATGACTAAACTCCTGTAGAAATTAAACCACGTCTTACTTATTTAGGGAGGCAAGACTTCGACTACTTCCGCAATCGGTTTTCCGCTTTCGGCAATTAATGTATTACAACGACCATATAACGTGCATGGTGTCGTCACACCTAATGCTTTATTAATGAGGTCATCTCCAGTGATAGAAAAATAAGCACTGGGATGGCTGGTATGTTGTACGCTATTTTCAATAAGCACGCCACCGAGTGGACGATGACCTGCTAAAACCAAGCGCTGAACTTCTGGCAACAAAACATCTAAATGGATAAGAATGGCACCAAACTCTACCGGCTTATCCTGCGGGTCTAATAATAATACCTGGCGTCGATACTCCTGATCGACTTGGCTACGACCGAGTACATTTAAATGCAATTGTGCCTTATGATATTTTTCCAGCGTTGGCGTCATATCGCCATTATTAACTAATAATGAGCGATAGGGTTCTGGCATAGTCGAGCCATCAATGACCGTGGGCTTCGGCATTTCCAAGGATGCCTCCCTATAAAATGCCGTAAGTGGCGCAAAGCGCTCCGTATCGAGGGTCGTCATGCATACCTCGCATTCGCATGTTTTGGTAAAAAGAAAGCATGTAATAGGCGATCAATTTGCAGCATCGCATCGCGTGTAAAAATTAATGTCGTGCCATCAATGCGCATGTGACCTTCTGCCACTAAATTATCTAACTGTGGTTTGAATCGTACTAATGGATCGGTGCCAAATTTTTTGGTGAAATAGGTCGTGTCTAATTTTCCTAATTTCATTTGCAGGATAAATTCACGAATGAGTCGTTCATCAGCATCTGGCGTCAACGCGCGATAGAGCGGTTGGCGACCTGCTTGTAGCGCTGCTAAATAGGGTGCAAAATCGTGCTCGTTTTGATAATGGGTGCCGTTAATATGACCAAACGACGATACGCCTAATGCTAATAAATCTGCACCAGCCCATAGTTTATCACGGTAAATAAACCTCGTCGTTGCTGGATTTTTAACCGCGGTGTACGCACTACTAATGGTGTACCCGGCTTTTTCCAATTCTGCATATGCGTAAGCAACCCAGCGACGTTTGGTTTCCCAATTCGCAACCGGAGCGGTTAATTTACCGGAGGCTTTCATTTCTTTATAGATGGTCGTGTTGTATGGTACTTCCATCTGGTAAATGGTGACGCTGTCTGGCGATAATTCGATAGTTTTAGCAACACAAACTTGCCAGTTTTCTTCCGTCTCATTCATCATGCCCGCAATTAAATCTATGTTTATTTGCGGGAATCCAGCAGCGCGCGCACGTTCATAGGCCCGATAGACTTGTTTAGATTCATGAGCGCGCCCATTGGACTGCAGAATGTGATCGTCAAAATTTTCAACCCCTAAACTCAGGCGCGTCACACCAATATCGCGAATGGTTTGTATTTTACGATCCGTTAGCGTACCTGGTTCACATTCAAAGGTAACTTCTTCTACGCCATCCCACGGCACGATAAATTTCATGCCGTCGGTTAAAGTCACTAATTGTTCGCTTGATAAGAATGATGGTGTGCCACCACCAAAATAAACGAAATTGGCATTACGACCCGTAATTGCCGGTTTTTTCGCATGCGTGGTTAATTCTTGCAATGCGGCATCTAAATAGGCCTGGATTTCATCATTCTTTTTATCGGTATACACTCTAAAATAACAAAAGTGACAGCGTTTGCGGCAAAATGGCACATGTAAATACACACCCAAATCCGTATTTGGACGCGGGGGACGTTCAAAAGCTGCTTGAATTTCACCGACTCGATCCGTTTCCCAAAATGAATACGGCGGGTAATTACTGACAAAATAATTACCAACGGTGGTTTTTTCTTCGCTGCTATTAGCTTTATCCGTGGTTATTTCATTAGTCATTTAATCTCCTTCGCTGGTTTCTTGAAAGCGTATAAACCGCCATCCTGACAACCAACTAGTACATAGTCCCCAACCACTGCAGGTGAACTACTGATTTTATCGCCAATTTCATAACTCCATACATCTTTTCCGGTTGTTATATCAATAATATATAAGCGCCCATCATCAGAACCAATCATGGTATAATTACCGCCAATAACGGGACTCCCGTCGACATTACCGCGAGTAGCAAAGGTCCATTTTGCTTGCCCGGTTTTGCGATCAATACAGTGCACGCGACGATCGCGTCCACCTAAAATAATTAACTCTGAGCTTATCGCTGGCGAGGAAAAAAACGGGAAATTTTTCTGCTTATAAACCCACTTAATTTCACCCGTGGCTAAATCGGCATCAATAACTTCATTGCCATAATGACCTGTATACGCATGCCCATCAACGCAAGCTAATGACGAAGCGACATAAGCTGATACTTCAATTTCTCTGACTATTTTTCCATCAGCGATACCGATGACATGTAATTTTGCATCGCATCCACCAACAATAGCGACGGCTTTATTGTCGACCATCGTTATAGCAGCAGTGCCATTAATGTAGCTACCGGTTTCATAAGCCCATAATTGTTTGCCGTCAGCTGCATCAAAACAATAGACATTATTATCATAACTGCCAACCAGGACGACTGTTTTATCCCCACTGCTATAAACAGTTGCGGCTCCGGTAATTTTATCGCCAGCGGTCGCTTCCCATTTTTTCATTCCGTCAGCTAATGCTAAGCTGACTAATTTACCTTCGGTGCTGCCAATAATCACTTGTTCATTATGAATAATTGGTGCTGCTTCAATTTCAGCACCCATGTCATACGTCCAACGACCTTTTCCATCTGCCACATTGACCGCGTGCACTTTCCCGTCACCAGATCCCACTACGGCAATATTTTGTGATACAACCGCTGAACTACACATGCGCTCAGTGCGATACGTCCACGCCAATTCATAGTTGGTTGCAAGCTCTGTTTTCAACAATCCCGTTTGGCCGATATCACCACGAAAGAGTGGCCAATCAGCGGCAACGACGTAACTGAGGCAGACAAATAATAACAACACTCGTCCGGCAATATATTTGCCGGTGTCACCGCGACGTTTATGCGTCCGGTGCGACCACATCATGTCTGACCTACCAATGCGGCGTGGTATAATTCTCGGTATTCTGCCGCTTGGACTGGACGAGGATTAAAACTGCCTGTCCATTGTTGTTCTGCATTGCCTGATAAACTCTCAAGGTTTTTCTCACTCACGCCAATGTCGCTTAATTGTTTTGGCAATCCGGCATTCACCAATAAAGATTCGAGACGGTGCACTAAAGCTTGTACGGCTGCATCTGTATTTCCTGGCTGAATAAGCCCAGCAAAAACTGCTAATTCTGCATAAAGTGCCGCTGTGCCTGGATCTTTTGCATTATAACGCACCACGGTTGGCAACATCATGGCGACTGCCTGTCCATGAATTACACCATGTTGTGCTGTTAACGGATTAGCACAGGCATGTGCTGCGCCAAGCATGCTATTTTCAATGGCTAGCCCAGCATAGGCAGCACCTAATTGCATGGCACCACGTGCAGTAATGTCATTCGGGTTTTCTAATACGACGGGGAAATTCGTGTTGAGTAAAGCAAATGCTTCGCGCGCAAATAAATGTGAAATGGGATTGCGTTTCTTCGTCACAAAAGTTTCAACCGCATGGCCAATTGCATCAAGACCCGTGCACGCACTCACTTTGCGTGGTTGGGTAATAGTTAAATTTGCATCAAGCAATGCCACGCGTGCAACCGCTTTCGGATCACCGCATGCCATTTTTTGGTGGGTATCAGCATCGGCAATTAACGCATAACTTTGACATTCGCTACCAGTGCCGGAAGTCGTTGGAATAGCGATTAATGGCAATAATGGTTTCGTAGCGGCTTTGGTGTGCCAATAATCACGCATATGACCACCATTGGTCAACAAGAAATTACACCCTTTCGCTGTGTCCATCGAACTACCGCCACCAAGACCAATAATAATATCAACTTGGCCCTCTTTTGCTACTTTAAGACAGGCATCTACATCTACGGTCGTTGGATTTTCGTGTACCTGATCATAGGTAACGACGGTTAATCCCTGGGCTTCCAGCGCTTGCGTTACCAATGTTGCATGGCCCGCTTTTACGATGCCTTTATCAGTAACTAATAAAGCGCGTGTACCACCAAGCTCACGTGCTAATTCACCAACGCGCACGATACTACCCGGACCCGCCACAATGCGTGGACGTGCTGAGAAATCTATTTCTGCCTGTGGTCCGGATAATGGGCGCATAATTAACCTGCCGTCTGAACCGCGCGGCGGCGATATAAACATTCAAAGAGATTACCTTCGTGCGGCTGATCCCAGTGAACATGTGAGGTCGCCATCGCTCCTAAATTGAGTCGATGAATGAGCGGCGAAGCTAACAATTCTTTCGTCCAGGCTTTATCTTTGGTTATGCCACTAACAACTAATGACGGACCAATCAGTGATAACATTTTTTCTTGGGGTACTTCAACCACGGAACAATACGGGAATAAAAATTCACGATTTGCTAATGGGTGATCAAACGAATCACAGTAAACAACGGTTGGACACAAGAAGGTGCGTCCTTCATGCGTCACATAGCGTTCCCCCTGACGATATAACGCCGTCATATCTTTGGCGCCTGGCGTTTCTAAATCTTTATCAATGGTCGCCGAAATACTTTCTGCCACCGCCGGATTAGCAAAACCAGATAAACCGGCATTCGGATCATCCGCAGCGGTTGGGACAATCGCCGCTAAACGCTTAGCTAAAGCGTCAGCAATTTCTTTACCATGTTTTGGAACAACAATAGCAGATGCATTTACACAACTGCGACCGCCGTTTGCAGCAACCGACGCAACTAAGACATCAATTAATTTTGGCCACTCTTTTACCTCATCTTCTCCAATTAATACTTTGCTATACCCAGGGCCATGTAATTCGACATTCGGATTACCAGCATAACGTTTGGTAATGCTGGCATCACCAAATAATTGTGAGCGGCCAGCTAATGCTAATAAAGCGTGCGCACCGTCGTGTGTGGTTGGTAAGAATGAAATCGCAGAACGTGGGCATCCCGCTTTAATTAACGATTGCGCAATTCGATAGGGCGTCCACGGGTCATCGCGACCTGGCTTTAAAACGACAGGTACTTTTAAAGCTATCGAAGGAATCCACAGCGAATTAACCCCTGGGCTATTGGAGGGTAACACAACCCCTAAACAATCGGTCGTTCGGTAATAACTTACCGGAACACCATTTTGAGTGCCCATGCCCGCATCAATAATTGATAAATCTAAGCCGCGCGTGAGTCCTTTTAAAATGGTCGCCATATCTGTGAGGACCAACGCAATTTTACTCATATTATTACGCACCATCGCATGTGGTAATCCACACGAAATAGACGTCTGACGAACATAGTCTTCTGCAGTTTGTGGTTGCTCATCTATTCCAACTGGAACCGTGCCATGCTGAAATAATTCACCCGCCTCTTTACAGATGGCCAGTAAGCGTGGCATAGGAATGGCTGCTAATTCTGCCGTTGCCTTTTCAATGTGTAATAAATCACGGCGAATGAGTCCGGCATTGACCTGAGAAATCTCAGCGCCTTTGGTGGTTACGACATCAAAGCTCTTATACGGCTGTCCAAAACGTAGCGCAGGAATGTGAATCGGTTTACTCATGAATAAATCCTAGGTGTTCATTTACTAGCTGCTTTCCATGCGCTGCGAAAACTCGTAGCGCGTAGCGCGAAGCTAATATACTCCTTCAATAATCTTACCGCTCGTTGCACCAAAAGGTCGTACGTCTGCAACGCCGTCCCATGGCCAACGATTGACTGGTTCGCGGCGCTGTGCTTCATCGCGTTCCAATAAACGTGGCATAAAGAATTCCTTGGTGAGTGTGGTCAGCTCAACCCGACCCCAATCACCATAACCGACGTCCTGTGATGAGTCATCAGGATTTACCACACGTAACACAGCGCGTGGCTGCGGCGCGTGATAAATGACACTCCAGCCAGTTTTTTCGGACACCGGACGACTGGTTGCTAATCCCATCAGCGTATTGCCATAGGTTGGGGTGAAGAGCGCTTTTCCTTCCAATACCTCTTCGGCTAAAAAGCGCACGACTTGTGGGGTCATGGAGGTGCCACCACAAAACACGCCTTTAATACCAAGGCCAACAATGGAGGTGCGTTCGGCCATGGCCTCTAAAATTTTTGGCGTGGTAAATAAACAATTAATATTTTTACGATTACGTAGAATGACAATTGCCTGATCAACCACATGATCTTTGTAATCTTCCGCTTGTTTATAATCACCTGCTTTAATACAGCGTTTCACCCAACGTGGATCCAGATCAATGTGATAACAACTACCACCACGTACATGCGCTAGATGTTCGACAGCCAAACGCAAACGGCGTGGGCCAGTTGGACCAGCCATTAACCAGTGCGAACCTTTAGGGAAATATTTCTGATCTATTTTATCACCAAATTCGGTGTAATCGTGTAAGTGATCAGTCCAACTAATACGTTGCTTCGGCATGCCCGTGGTGCCACCCGTTTCAAAAATATAATACGGTTTCCCTTTAAATGGCTTTGGTACCCAACGATCATTTTGTTCATCACGCAATAAGTCATCTTGGAAATTTGGGAATAAACGAATATCTTCAATGCTTTTTACATGCTTAAGGGCATTAAATTTATTTTTCTTAGCCCACTCCAACCAGAATGGACATCCAGTGGCTGAGGAAAAATGCCATTTAATAATCTCACGCACATGAGCGTCGAGTTTACGTTTGGCTGCTGCTACAGCAGCGGGGGTGGCGGTTTTATAATCAGCGGCGCTCATGGTTTGGCGGCTCCAGATTTAGGAGGGAAATATTTAGCAAGAATTGGTTCTGCTGGTGGTTTGGTAAACAAGGAAACAACAACCATGATAACGGCGGTGCCAATTGTCATGGGCATTACTAACATAAAGCCATAAAAGGTGACGCTCACTTTTCCGCGAGCAAACATGTCACCGAGTGATTCGAAAATAGGAATATTGCCTGTCTTCGGCGTCCATGCTTCTGCCATCGGTTGGCTTAAAGATTGCAAGATGAAGGAACCGATCATCGCAAATGCTACCCAGCTTACTGCCGCCCAAGCGCCAGCAGCAGTCGATCGTTTCCAAAATAATGCGGCTAACATAATTGGTGATAGCGCCGCAAATCCTGAGAAGGCAAAACGAATGGCTAATTCAAAAATACCTGCCTGTTTATGCAAAATAATTGCAATTATGTAACTAACCACGGCAATAACTATAACAAACGCACGACCCATCCAGACTTCGCGTTTTTCTTCTAACACTTTATCTACGGTGCGCCCTTTTTTCTTAAAATAGTGTGAATAAATATCCTGGGTAAACATCGTGGTCATTGCCATGATCTGACTGTCGGTGGCCATGACGCAGGCCATAATGCCAGCACCTAAAATACCTGCGACCCAGACCTCGGTATATTCTTTTAATAAACGTGGAATGACGTCATTGGCTTGACCTGGTTTTAGGCCAGGAAATAAATCCGCAGATAAGACACCTAAGTAAACACAGGGTACCCAAATCGCTGCAATACATAAAGGGTAGAAAATAACCGTCTTTTTAAAATGGGTAATGCGTTCAGCCGTCATACACATGATCGCAATATGTGGAAACATGATCGCTGACAGTGGAATAAACATGTAGCTAAAATATTCGGTGGGAGAAATACGGTCACGCGCTAATAAATGCGATAATTGATCATTCTTGGAAATGCGTTCCATAATTGCGCCAAAACCACCCAATTTGCTACTAATTAAATAAATGGCGATCGCTCCAAAGGTCAGAAATAAAACGGTTTGGAAGGTATTGACCCACGCCGTGCCACGCATGCCGCCAAAAAATACGTAGCCCATAACGACTAAACCAACAACGCCACTCCCTAACCAATATGGCACAAACGGTTCCATGATTGGTTTTCCATCTGCGCCCTTACCAACTTCAACCATACTGATCGCTTCCATGACTTCGCCACCGCCCATGACGCCAATAATAATATAAGGCACCAACATCAGCGCGGTCAAAACGAAAATCAGCGTACCAACACCATTACTTTGCCAGCGATCGCGGAAATACTGCACCTGTGTCATGTGGCCATATTTTTTCCCTAGGCCCCATAGACGGGTGCCAATAAAAAATATGGTCAGCGGAATAATAATCGCCGACGACGACGCCATTAAGGAAAACACGCCAATACCACGTTGGTAGGCCATGCCCGAACTACCAAGAATAGCAAATGCGGTCATGTTGGTGCCGAACAACGACAGCAAGAAAACCCATTGTCCGAGTGATCGGCTCGCAACAAAGAAATCTTCACTTTGTCCGGTCGATTTACGGAATGCAAAAATACCAATGTACAATACCAGGGCGAGATAAATAAATACGACAATGGCGGGAATCATTTATCTTCCCCCTCATTTTCGACGCGTTCAACGTGGTCGTATTCACTCGGCCAGGCAATTTTTACCAACATCCACATCGTCAATGCGGCAGCGACGGTGTAGAGCGCATGATAAAGCAAACCAATTGGCATTAATCCAAAGACCAAAGTTTTATCT
This sequence comes from Planctomycetota bacterium, assembly GCA_024641365.1. Next base: position 17,348 of record JAHEDF010000002.1, read on the forward strand.
TTCCAGAACCACATGTCCTGGTGCAGGGCTATTAGTAGAACCACCCAAGCGGCAGCGAGCCATTTCATAAGCGTGTTTCCGTATGGTGTGAAAGCGTGCTTTGTGCGAGCGAGCACTGAGCCATAGGCTCAGGTGCGTAATTTTTAATAATAAAATTAGAATTTAATTACTTGGCGTTGGCCTCAACGGCGAAGAGATGTGTTTGACAAGCCACAAATAAAATACCATTGGCATACACTGGGGTCGCATAAATAGGCGAGTCGAGAATCACTTGATTGATAATTTTCTTTTCCTTGCCTGCAGCAAAAACAGTGAATGCACCGCTTTCATCGCCGACATAGACTTTACCGTCAGCAGCAAATGACGAGCCCCACATATGTGCTTTCAAATCATGCTGCCAATATTCTTGGCCCGTTTCAGCATCTAAGCAGAAAAAGAAACCTGAAAAATCGCCGACATACACTAAGCCATCGTAAACCGACACGGTGCAGATGGAGCGCGCAATTTTATCGAACGACCAAATTTTAGCAGTCTTCGTTACATCACCCGTCTGTGATGCATCAATACAATGTAAAATGCCAACGCCTTCACCATGTTCTGGATCTTGGCCAACCGCAACGTACACGCGATTATTATACAGCACCGGTGTGGCAATAATTTCGCTATAGGCTTCTGCCGCAGGATATTTTAATTTTTTACCATCTTTAACCTTACGCTCTTCTGGATTGCAGTCGTACCACCACACTTTCTTTAACCACGCAGTTTCATTTTCTTTATCTGGTACCGGCGTTGGATTGAAGGCATAGCAAAATCCATCAGCGCCACCAAATAATAATAATGGCTTATCATTAATTTTCATGAGCGATGGAGAGGACCAACCACCATGAAAAATACGGGGACCAATACCGGCATCATCTTCTGCGACAAATTCACCGGTCTTTTTATTGAGCGCAATTAAACTAGGGCTATTTGGTGATGGAATATTAACATGCGTCCAATCCTGACCGTTTGACGTAGCTACATAGACTAAATCGCCTTCGACAATTACCGAGCAATTCGCCGCATTGTGCGGAAACACACCCAGCTCATCCATCATATCATAATGCCAAATAATATCGGCATCTAATGGACCCACTTCCATCGGTTTTTCGCTTGGATTGACTAATTTTTTCCCTTCGTCTTGAAAACCTTGGTTACCGTTTGCTAAACCATGGACATCGAGACAGAGCACTTCGCAGCGGTTCGTCACAACATAAACAAAATCACCGTCAACAGTTGGCGATGCAGTAATGCCTAAATATTCCCAGTCATTTACTTTACCACTTTCCAATTTCGGCACGACTAATTGCCACAATAATTTACCTGTCGCTTCTTCGAAGCACATCAACACGCCACGGTCACCTTGATGACGTGGGTCGCGTGGTGATTCATTATTGGTGCCAACAAATACGCGGCCATTAGCAATGACTGGATTACCATACGTTTGCGAACCTAACTTGGCCACCCATTTAACGCCCTTGGTGGTGGCCATATCAATTTCTTCGGTGCCGTCCTTAAATTTCCCTGGTGTAAATGTCGTTGGCAAACCTTTCGCATGTGGATTCGCCATGTTACGCTGATTGGTGCCACCCCATTGTGGCCAATCACCGTCCGCTGCCGCGATGTTACCTATGCCAAGCGCTAGCACTGATAAAATACAAAGCTGCGAGCTGCGAGCTGCGAGCTGCGAGTTTCTTTTTTTCATAACGGACGTCTTTCGTAGTGGCTTCTTGGTGTTCACAGTCATAAAATTACACTCCATAGGTAAGATCGCATTAACTCGTAGCTCGCAGCTCGTAGCTCGTAGCTCGCAGCTCGCAGCTATTTATTAGGTGTCACTAAAACGTTATCAACATAGACGCGCATTTCTGTCGGCGAAAATCCAAATAATCCTGGCGAACCACTCGCATGGGCGTTTTTGTGTGGCACCTCAACTAACCAGCCTTCTGGTTCAGGCTGACCTTTTTCCCAGGCTTTGGCACGCACTACACCGCTACCATCGGCTGCAACGTCCACTCTTGATTTGATCTGATACCATTTTTTTGCTGACCATTTAAACGGCACACTGACACGAATCAGTTCGAGGTTTGAATTAATTTCTAATTCTTGTGCATTACCTTTTAAAATAACAGCATATCGTTGATTAATGATACCGACTTCACTCATTTTGCGACGATTACCTTCACTCATCACATCTGCTTGCACTGTATAATTTTTCATATCTGGCGTGCCAATAAAGGTAATGGCACGTTGAAATAATTTATTTTCGATGGTTTTCGCTAATACTTTATTGCCATCTAAAGTGTGCACCTCCCATTTAAATCGTGCACCAATCCACGGTAAAGGTGGATAAGCAAATTTGAAATCCGGCTGCGCTGGGTGCGGAACGACAGTATTAAAACTTTCGAAGTCTTCACTCAGCGGCAAATTGGTCATGATGCGTCCGCGAATATAGCCCTTTAGATCACCAATGGTCGCCTCAAACATACCCGCTGATGGTATTTGTTCAGGCGATGCTTTCAGCGTACTAGCGTCAGTAAAAGTAGCATTCATTTCCGCTTTTACTTTTGCCGTTGGCGGCACGAAGGTTTTCCAGGTTGGTTCGCCCGCTGGAGCGGCAACTGGAATTCCATGTTCATTGACCGCTAATAATTTAATTTTTTGCTCTAACCCTGGACGTAATAAAACTTCCGAAGGCACCGCAATTAATTCTTTTGCTGGGCCTTCTCCCATTGGTTTGGCAACATACGGATCAGGCTTACCTGGCTTGACTTTGCCAATACAATATAGTTTCTCGGTAGTTAATAAATAAATGCGACCATTCGCCACCGCAGGTGCGCCGTTACATTCACCTTTCACATCAACCAAGCATAAAACTTCAGGTTTTTCATCTGTTGGTTTAATGATCGTAAACGTATGGTCTTTAATCGGTACGTATAAACGGCCATCGGCATAAAGCGGTGAGGCATGTAATTGTTCGATGCCAATTTTGTGCTTCCAGAATTGTTTGCCGGTGTTGGCATCAAGCGATAATAAATCGCCTGTTTCGACTGTGACATAAATACGATCGCCAACTAATACAGGTGAACTACTAAATGCCCCAACGTCTGGATTACGCCAAATTTCTGCGCTTGGCTCTAACACTGGGGCACCGCCAGCTGGCGATGGCACGGGAGTTTGCGTGCGGCCAAAAGAAACCATGCGGCCAATTTCGGTATTATCGAGATTTTCACGGCCATGCATCGCAATAATGCGATCACCACCATGTAATAAAATCGAACTATTCACGCCACCAACCGACATACCAAAGCGGAAAATAGGCTCACCCGTATTTGCATCGGCACAAATTATATGGCCGCATCCTGTTCCCGCAAAAAATACTTCGCGGTTTTTGTGCATGCCTAAAATAGGTTGTGAAAAGGAATTATCTTTCGGGCGCACCCCAGGCGATGAGGTGTAAACTTGCTCACCGGTAAATTTATCATACGCATAAAAACGATCCTGCGCTGGACCATTTCCACCCCAGTTACTGGTAATGGCATGAAAAATTAATAAATTACGATGAATCGTTGGTGAGCCAGTACGACCATTCGGGAAGGTCATGCGGCCAATTTCTTCGGATAATGATCGTTGCCAAATTAATTTACCATCTTCAGTAAAACCGCTAAAAATACCCGCGGATGAAATGACATAGACATTACCGGTTTCAGGATCGATAGTTGGCGACCCAATAGAATAACGGCGATAAATAATGTCCGAAATAAAATCATTAAATGCGTGCGACCATAATAATTTTCCCGTACCCGCCTCATAACATTGTAAAAATTCTTGTAAGTCCGGTCCTTCACCCTTGTAGGTAAAAGCATATAATTTTTCGCCACGAATGACCGGCGTGCCGCGACCTGATACATCGACACTCCACACTTCATTCTCACCGCCAGGCGTCCATGTGCTTGGCAAATCCGTTTCGTCACTAACACCATTTTGGTGCGGACCACGCCATTCGGTCCAATCGGCCGCATTTAGTAAGGGAATAGTAGCAAGGCTAAGACTCGCAATCCCTAAGCAGGTGAGCGTAAAACGCTGTGACCAGCGGCTCAAAGAGGCAAAACGGGCCATAAAGAATCTCCCGAAACGAGTCAAAAAGCCTGCCCTCCACCTGTTCATGGCTTGTGCCAACAGATGGTGGCTCGATGAATTAGTACTTACACGTACTATTTCGTTTACAACTATTTATTCGCCCTACCCTAAGAACCGTCCCCTTACTGGATCGATGTTATGAGCGACATTCCTGAAGACACTACACGACCAAAGCTCGCGCTGATGCTGCGTCGCGCTTGGTATGGACTCAATCAAACCTTCCGCCGCCGCATTGCGGAAGACGGTATTACCCCCGATCAGTTCACTATCTTGCGCTGGTTGACCGAAAATCCGGACGGAATGACCCAACGCAGTCTAGCCGATGCCATGGCCAGTGATCCCAACACCATCACCGCCATCCTGACCCGCATGATTAAAGCTGGATTAGTCGAGCGACGCACTGACCCCGATGACGCGCGCTGCAATCGCATTCGTTTACGCAGTAAAGGTCGTGCGCTTCATGCCAAACTGCAACCGATTGCGAGCGAGCTCCAGGAAAATTTATTAACCAGCATTCCAGCTGATGAGCGCGAACGTTTTTTAAAGCATTTAGCCAATGTTGCTAACGGCCTGGAAGCGCTCGAGAAACAAGACAATAAATAATTTTATACTTAGGTCATTCGAAGACAGATTAACCGTAGAGGGCGCAGAGGCAATGCTATTCGGCTAATAACCTCGTTTAAATCGGCATTTACTGAATAATTAAAAATTCACCAAAATGCAATTAACCGCAGAGAGCGCAGAGATGGTTTTTAAACAAATCTACAATTAAAATTACCGTTTATTGGCATTTAAAGGTAATGGAATGAACTAAGATTTTTTTATAAATTCCCTCTGCGGTTAATCTGTCTTCAAATATACATATTTTCAAAACAATACGCGAATATCAACCAAATAGCGTTCGCGTGTATTACTCCACGCTTATCAATTTAAAAATATTTTTCTCTCTAAAACTACATACATATATTTCGCCAGTCGCATCTTGATAAAAATTAGTCACATTAAAATTGTAGTTACCTATTTTCTTATGTTCAGTCACTTTCTCGCCGTCATAACGTAAACCCCAAAAATTATCCGTGAGAAAGTCACAATACAAATAAACACCCTGAAGCTCCGGTATACTTCCGCGATAAACATGTCCGCCAATAACGGCAAGCCCGACATCCCGCTCATATTCTACTATTGGATTCACATAATTTCCCCCTTCTTTTTCCGGAGCCTGGAAATCCAGTGTACCTTCTTTAACAGGCCAACCGTAGTTTTCCCCTTTCCTAATAATATTTATTTCTTCTCTCCGACTTTGCCCAACATCAGCGCAATACAGTATGCCTGTTTTTTTATCAAAAGAAAAACGCCACGGCACCCGTAATCCACATGCCCAAATTTCCCCCCGTGCACCAGGGACATCTACAAAGGGGTTATCCTTCGGGATGCTGTATCCTTCTTCTACATTTCTGATATCAATTCTTAGAATACAGCCAAAGAGATTATTTAAATTTTGCGAATTATTTTTCGAGTTAGCATAGCGCCCACCATCTGCCACGCCTACATAAAGGTATCCATCTGGGCCATACGCTAAATGACCGATATTGCCGCTCTCATGAGGCCGCTCAATTTTTAAATGAATTTTTTCAGAATCCGTATCAATACCTTTTTCTGTCAACGTAAATGACGATACTCTGTCTTCTTTTGGGTCTTTATTTGCATACGATAAAATAATCTTTTTGTTTTTTGCATAATTTTGATGGAAAATCATATCTACTAAGCCCGCTTCACCTCCTTCCGTAAAAATTTTACCCTTCACATCGAGCATGATTTCTTGGGATTTTGCGCCGCTAGCAAAATCTACTTTCCATACTTTGCCGCTGTTTTCTGCAACATAAGCAATATTTTTATCTAGCTCGTCAATGAGAAATGCTACGGGGGTTTCAAAAGTTAACTCAGGGAAGACTTTTTCAAACTTTAAGCCCTTCGGTATCTCGGCTGAGATGCCAGGCAACGCAATAAAAAATAATAAGATAAATATTTTACATTTCGTCATTTTATAAATTTCTTAGTTAAAGTCTGCATCCTTTATCACCAACGGAACTCATTTATACATGTGGATAAATAATTATATATACACCAACTTCACTCTACGTACTCCTTTAAATGCAAAAGCAGCGCACGTACACAGGTTGCATTTGCGTCGGTTGGATCGGTGCCCGTAATTCTTATTAAACCTTTTTCGAGATGTGCCTTTTCTATATCAAAAGAAATTGACACCTTACCATCTTCTACTGTCGTGGTAAGCTCCTCGTTCTTGCCATTAACAATTACATTAACTTTGGTCTCATTATCACCCAGAAATGAAATACTTATCGTGACTTTCGTATTGTCTTGCGGATTGTCTTTTTGCGTAATGGAAAGTTGCAGCTCTTTTTGAATAGGGCTATCTTTTTTAATTTCACCAGGAACTCCCGCATAAAGAGTTAGCGATACCGCCATAAGTAAAAGAATGCATGCTCGTAGATAATGCATTTTTCTCTCGAGGGGAGTGGGTATGGATTGAAATATACTTATCCAAACGAAGTGGCAAATCGCATTTTCGCACTACAGCGATAACCCATTGACTACGTCAAACGACGTACTCCTTCAAATACAATACATAAGCGTAGCCACATCTCTTATCCGATTTTTTTGTGAAGCTTAAGATACTTTTTTCAATATTTTTCTTGTCGATCTCAAACGAAATAGACACCATGCCATCTTTGACATCGGACTTGAGCGTTTTGTTGTTACCGTTGTTAACTAGATTCACGATGATATACTCATCGCCTTTAAAAGTTATCGTTACCGATACCTTATTTTTGTCTTGCTGACTGTCTTTATATGCAACAGTCAGATTCATTTTCATTTGTACGTCTTTATCCTTTTCGATAACCTGAGGAGCTCCGGCATGAAGGGCTATAGGCGCCATAAGGATAAATAAAAGACAAACTCGTAGGTAATTCACTTTTTTATTCCTGGTATGTCGTGGTGGGATAACGCTTGTAAAAGTATCAAAGCGCCAATCTAAAATATTAGGCAACGTATTCTTTCAAATACACAAGAAACCCAGGTCCGCACATCGCAGCTGCATATTTGGGATCAGAGGTCCCAACGTTTAACGCACTCTTTTCAATATGTTCCTTTTCAATTTCAAAAGTCATCGACACCATGCCGTCTTTGAACACCGTCTTTACCGTTTCGTTTTTACCGTTATTCATTAAATTTACCTTGGTATATTTATTGCCCTTAAAAGTCACTGTTACCGTCACTTTATTCTTGCTTTTCGTACTTTCTTTATGCTCAATAGACAGTTTCATTTCCTGTTGTTCAGCACTGTCTTTTTTAACTGCTTGCGGGATTCCAGCATAAAGACCGATGGACATCATCGTAAATAAAAGAAGGCAGATGCGTAAGTAGTTCATCGTTTAATTCCTTTTAGGTGGTCGTTAAAGAGTGGTTTGAGAGTGGTTTAAGAATAGTTACATGCAAATATTCAACGAAAATATCAGACGACGTAGCCCTTCAAATAGATAAGAAATCCTGGGCCACAGTTCGCTCCCGCATATTTGGGGTCGGAACTAGATACACTTAAAAAACTCTTTTCGATGTTTGCCTTTTCTATTTCGAAAGACATAGATACCATTCCGTCTTTCACTTCAGTGCTAATCTTTGTATTATTACCATTATTAATTAAATTGACTGTGTTATAACTATCACCTTTGAATGTCACAGTTATTCTTAGTTTATTCTGATCTTGCTGACTATCTTTAAAGATAACCGATAGGTTCTTTTCCTGTTGCGCTTTGCTACCCTTTTCAATTGCACCAGGAATGCCTGCATAAAGACCAGTAGAGGCCATAACGAATAAAAGAAGGAAGAGTCGTAAGTAGTTCATTGTTCTTTCCTAGCATATGGTCATGAGATTGAAGATGGCTATGCCGTAACATGCACATGTTACTTTTTCGTCCTACGAACGGCCCTCGATTTCCTTAGTCATACCTTCTACAAGTTCGACTACACGTGGTCTTTAGCACATAAACGCGGTTTAAAACATAAAGTTCAGATGCGCGCGTACCCCAACATCCCAACCAGTTGGAGCCGTTGTTCGCTGCACAAACCCACCACCATTTGGTGAAATGACAGACATGTCCGTTGCGCCCCAATACGCACCATAAATACCACCGCCAATCCCAAAGGTGCGATTCATTAACATCCAGACACCGAGGCCGGCAGTTACTCCATAACGATACGCACTGTCACTATTTTTTTGGCTCGTCACGCCATCACTGGTTTTAAAATCAGCCTCAAACGTACCGAATTCTAAACCAACTTCTGGCGTGATACCGAGCATCACCGATTCATCAGCCATCCAATAACAGGGAATTGCTGAGCCAACCGTAAAATTCAGCATGATACTTTCACTATCGATAGCAAAATTAGTCGTTTCAGTTTCAAACGTTTCGTAAAACAAACTCACTTCAGCAAATGGATTATGGCGTGGTTGCCTTAAAAAATAGTCGCGAAAATGCACGCCGTAACGCGCGCCACTATCATGTGCAGACGTCACGCCATCAGCTTTGATTTCACCATCCAAAAAATGCTGATACGAAAATGACAATCCACCTAACAGTGGCTCAACAGCCGAGACAGACGATGCCATGGTGAGTAATGCGAGAGATAATGGGATCATGTAGGACGGGCGCATGGTGGGCATGCTTGAGCCATTTTTCACAAGACAATGGTTATTCGCGCCAGTCGTCGAAGGCGTGCGAGTAACTACTGATATCTTACGAGCGTTTTGTGGGGTGCATTTGTGACGAGGCTGTGGTGCATCGCCAGCTTAGCCCTACCAACCTGGACAAGGCTATCTACACCACAGCACTGTTTGCCCGAGAAAACGCTATGCCACCAACCCCGCATCCACAAACCACATCCGCTGAATTGCCTGCTACTCGTGGCGCATTACGTGCGCATGGGGGATACGAACCTCTCAGCATTAAACAAGAATTACGCAAGCACGTCGTCGCAGCACTCAGCACCGGTTTGTCCGGCGAAAAATTATTTCCTGGTTTAATTGGTTACGGTGAAACGGTTATTCCCCAAGTGGTCAATGCCATATTAGCTGGCCATGATTTATTATTATTAGGCTTACGTGGTCAGGCAAAAACGCGTCTCGCTCGCGCACTCACTCGTTTTTTATCACCACACGTTCCCGCTTTAGCTGGCGATCCGCTCCGCTCACACCCACTTGCACCTGTTGGTGCAATCGCCGAAGACATTATTGCTCGTGATGGTGATCAGGCCAAAGTCATCTGGTTAGCACGCGAAGAACGCTACGGCGAAAAATTAGCGACGCCCGATGTATCGGTTGCTGATTTAATTGGTGATGTTGATCCAATTCGCGCCAGCCGTGAAGGCTATGATTTAGGTGATTTACGCGCCGTCACTTTTGGCATCGTCCCACGTACTAATCGCGGTATTTTTTGCATTAATGAATTACCGGATTTAGCGCCACGCATCCAAGTGGCCTTGTTTAATATTTTAGAAGAACAAGACGTGCAGGTACGTGGCATCCCACTGCGCCTCCCACTTGATTTAATGTTAGTATTCACCGCCAATCCGGAAGATTACACGAGTCGCGGTCAAATTATTACGCCACTGAAAGACCGTATCGGCGCACAAGTACTCACCCATTATCCAAAACAACGTGACGATGGCGTACGTATCATTGAACAAGAATCACATGTTGTTGCTGCAGAACAATGCACACCAATTATTCCCTCATTATTCCCCATAATTATTGAAGAAGCCGCGCGCGCTGCGCGGGTCAGCGAATTTGTTGATGGGAAAAGTGGCGTATCGGCGCGATTAACCATTGCCGCCATGGAAGCGTTGCAGGCTAACGTATTGCAACGTGGTTTATTGCTCGGCGAAAAACAACCGATGGCACGCCTCGTTGATTTACCAGCCACACTTGCAGCGATGACCGGAAAAATTGAACTCGCTTATGAAGGTGAACAAGAAGGTCCGTTAAAAGTTGGTTGGCATGTTTTAGGCGAAGCGGTTAAAAATTTATGGCGAGAAAAATTACCACCTGTTATTCATGACGAGGAAGATCACGGTAGCAAAAAAGGTGGTCCAACAGACGAGCGCGATAGCGGACCATGGCAAGATATTTTAGCCTGGTTTGCCAAAGGAAATCAGCTCAACATTAATGATCATTCAACCACGTCTGACCATCTGTGTGCTCTTGATGCCATTCCTGGTTTAGCGGCTTTAACGGAAACCTTATTAAATCCACCACCAAATGAACGTGCGGTGTGGATGGAATTTGTTATTGAGGGATTATTTCAAGGCGGCGCACTGGCACGCGAAGACAGCCAACGTGGATTAATCTATAGCGATTTATTAGCACATTTAATGGGACGCGAAGATCGTAACAAAGGACGGAGACGATTATGAGTACCCTGTTAATTGACGATCTGCAAAATGACCGGCGTCGAGCCAATGAATTTTTCGCTGCTGATGCAACACAATTGGAAAAAACCTACGCCCCTGGGAAATGGTCGGTGCGTTACATATTAATCCATTTAACTGACTCAAATACGGTGCTACTTGATCGTCTGCGTCGCCTCCAAGCTGATGATAAACCCCTGTTATGGGGATTTAATGAAAATCACTGGGCGGAACACCTCCACTACGAAAAACGTGATCTCGCCGTGGCAGCAAAATTATTTAACGCGACTATTGATGCGATCATTGAATTAGCAACGTTGACACCAGCTAGCCGCTATGAGCGCCATGGCGTCCACAGTGAAATTGGCCGCAAAACGTTTGCCGAAGTATTAAGTTTTGTGCACGCCCACAATGTCCACCATTTAGAACAAATGAATGCCGCCGTAAATGGCAGTAGTTTAAATACCAAAATGAGTGAACCATTACAACATTTTTATTCACCACCAAGTGCCTAAGTAATCTTTTCAATTAATGTAGTCGATATGCAATACAGCTATCAACATTTAGACTGGCGCGAATTAGCCAATCGTTTGGCGCGAACCAAACAGATGGATGAATTATTTCGCGAACTGATGTTGGCGGCGAATGGCGATGTTGAAAAAGCACTGCATTATTTAGAACAAGTCAGCGAACGTTTTCGTCAGCAAATTGGTTTTGATCGTCAGGATTTTGAAACACATTTACGCGAACAAGGATTTATTACAGGTACACCTAAAAACCGTCGCTTGTCTGCACGTGGCGAACGCGCGCTCCGCAGCGGGTGCCTAGAAGCGGTATTTGGCAAATTACGCGCTGGCGGCGCCGGTGACCATACTATTCAAAAATCAGGAACCACTGGTGATGTCACTGGTGAATTACGACCCTGGCAACCTGGCGATGAATCTTATGACATTCATTACCGCGAAAGTTTATTAGGATCGCTACGTGCTGGGCGCGACCATTTACATCACGATGATTTAGTTGTTCAAGAACGTGACAGTAATACAGCTGCTGCCACCGTCATGCTCATAGACGTCAGCCATAGTATGACCCTGTATGGCGAAGACCGCATTACGCCCGCCAAGCGTGTCGCCATGGCTTTTGCCGAATTACAGCGACGTCGCTATGCAAAAGACAGCCTGCATATTTTATTATTTGGTGATGATGTCGAAGAAGTCACTGTTGCGCAATTACCGTACATCAGCAACGGTCCTTTTCACACCAATACCTGTGAAGCATTACGACGTGCCGCTGAAATTCTCACCAAACAACATCAGCCCAACAAACGGGTGGTGATGATAACCGATGGCAAACCGACGGCATTATTTACCAAGCAACGCGGGCGCGATGGTAAACGACAATTAATGATTAATAGCAGTTACGGTCTAGATCCGGAAATTGTGACCGCAACGCTTAATCAAGGCGCACGTTTTCCACGTTTGAAAATTGACCTCTCTATTTTCATGGTCGCCACTGATCCGTATTTAGAACGATTTGTTTCTCGTCTTGTAGAAGTCAGCAAAGGTCGCGCCTTCCGCGCTAGCCTTGGCGACTTAGGCAGCCAAGTCCTCGGACAAATATTTGGCCGCCGGTCTACATGAAATTGAAGACAGATTAACCGCAGAGGGCGCAGAGAGCGCAGAGGGTGTTTAGAAAAAGACCCTGTCTAATTCCACTGTCTTTACATGCCAATCAACCGTACTTTTTGCTGTTGATTTGTTGAAAAAATCTCTGCGTCCTCTGCGGTTAATTCTTCTTTAAATTTACGGCATGACTGGTTTTAAAGGGCCCGTTTTATCTTTGTTGAGTGGATATTGCGCACCGCAATTTTCCAATGCTTGAATCATGCCCGCCATCATGCGTTTTAAATTATCAGGATCTGATTGAGCTAAGTTGTTCGCTTCCGCACGATCAACTGCCAGATTATATAATTCATATTGTGACCATTTATCTTTCTCATTGAGATGATAATGATAAATAACTTTCCAATTTCCTTTGCGATAGGTGGTAAAATAACTGCTGCGATGACTATGTGGGAAATGCATTAAAAATTCACGTTCGCCTAAAATACCGTCTTTACCCGCAAAAGCCAAACTTATATCGATGCCATCAAATGTAACCGATGGTTTTTCTGCGCCCGCTACTTTGATAATAGTCGGGTAAATATCACAGACACTGCCAATGTCGTTCACCACCGTGCCTGCTGTAATCGGCATTTGTTTTTGAAACTGATTTGCTGCATTTGGCTGCGCCCATGCAGCAATAAATGGCACACGCATACCGCCTTCGTAGTGGGTTCCTTTTTTCCCACGTAGGGGCGCTGCACACGCAATATCATGCGTTGGTCCAGCTGGCGCATCACTGCCATTATCACCAACAAATAATACCAAGGTATTTTCAGCTATTCCAAGCTTTTGCACATGATCTAAAATATCGCCTAAAGACTTGTCCATCCCTTCAATTAAAGTCGCAAAGGCAGCCATGCTTTTTGATTGTCCGGCATAATTTTTGACAAAGCGATCATCTGCTTGGAACGGTGCATGCACAGCATAATGCGCCATGTAAGCGAAAAACGGTTTTTTATCTTCAACTGATTGCGAAATAGCTTTGTTAATTTCTAACGTTAATGCTTCGGTTAAAAAAATATCCTTGCCGCGGTATTCTTCTAATCCAGGAACGGCACGCCTTTCGCGGCCCTTCTTATCGTGACCAAATTGTTCTTTGCCATAATAACTGCCAGGTTGGCCAATGGCGCCACCAGCAATATTAATATCAAAACCAATATGCTGAGGATTTTCTGCTGGCGAATCAAATGGGCCAAAGTGGCCTTTGCCACAATGAATGGTGCGATAGCCGGCTTTTCGTAATTGTTCTGGTAATAAACCATTTGCTGATGCAGCACCTTTCCACAACCAGTCTTTGGGACCAAAGGGACCAGCATTATTTGACTCTGGGCTAATCCATTGGGTCACATGATGACGTGCCGAGGTTTGCCCGGTCATGATCGACATGCGTGAAGGTGAACACACGCTCATCGCATAAAAATTACTGAAGCGAACACCTTGATCTGCCAGCCGCTGCATATTTGGCGTGCGATGTAAATCATTAAAAGGGTGTTTTTCCAACTTGCCTTGTGCGTCGGTTAAAAAAGACACCGAGGTATCCATCACGCCCATATCATCAATTAGTACCACAATAATATTAGGACGCTCTGCAGCTGTTCCGCAGGTTACCGATAGAGCATAAACACATGCCATTACCATGAGCACGGTGGTGATGTGTACGAAGCGCATAATTCCTCCATAATGCATACGTTTACAAGACCTGCTGAGCTGATGTAGAATATCGCCACAAACAGATCACATGAACATTATTCTCAAAATAGTTCTGAACGCTGGGAAAAAAGCTAGCAACCAAACCGCTATTAATCTGAGGACAATGAGATGAATTCAGGTATAGGAGGCTAAATTTTTAACAACGGTCTTTTGCCATTCCACGCATTAATTATTATCAATTTACCAGTATTTTATCTGCAAAACCATGCGCTACCAAAGGCCTATCGCCGTCTTTTACTTTACCACTTCTACCTGAATTGGCTTTGCGCTATCCAAATGCACATCGCGTTGCGGGAACGCAATGACAATACCGTTTTCATTAAATATTTCATTAATGCGGTGACGAATTTCGCTTTCAATTTTTCGTCGCTCAAGCACACGACGCGCACGTATCCACACTAATAATTCAAAGTTTAACGAATCAGAGCCAAATTCCTCAAATAATACCACAGGAGCAGGTTCTTTGGAGACCTGTGGATGATTTTGGGCGACTTCCAATAAAAGCTTTTCTACTATACGTGTGTCAGTGCCATAAGCCGCACCAACTTTTGTTACGGCACAAACGGTATCGTCATCATAATGCCAATTAGTAACCGATGATTCCAATAATTGACTATTCGGAATCAGATGAGTTACGCCGGTATAGTCAGTCAATAAAGTCGCACGTGCTCCAACGCGCACTACCATTCCTGAATAATCTCCGACCTTTACCAAATCACCTGGCTTTACCGGACGTTCAATCAGTAAAATTAAACCGCTGATAAAATTAGCTAAAATATGTTGCGAGCCGAAACCAATACCAATTGCTAAAGCGCCACCAAAAATTGTGAATACGGTTAATGGCACACCGGCAAATTGTAACGCACCTAATAAAATAGCTGCGACTAACGTGTAATGTATCAGCGTCGACAAAACCACTGACATTCCAGCGCCAACTTTCAAACCACGCAATACCCGTGCGACAATAATGCGGCTTATTATTTTTGATAACATCAACCCGACAATAAAAGCAAATAGGGCGATAGTTAATTTACCTGGCGTAATCCATGCCTCTTCTACTTGGAACAAGCCATAATTCCAAAAATTTACAAACCATTCCCAGAATTCATTCATGAGTCGGGTCCCTTTCCGTTAGGAAGTATGCCAACACATTATAACTGGTCCATAAAAGTTTGACTGCACGTCATGCAACTGTTTGCGGTACTTTGCTGCAGGTCAGCTAAGTTGGTAGAATACCACTAACTAATGGTCACAATCGCTCGTATTCGGGCAAGAACAGCGTTTATAACAACATGACATAAAATTCAGGAAATTCACCAAAATACAAACAATTAACCGCTGAGAGCGCAGAGAGCGCAGAGAGCGCAGAGAGCGCAGAGAGCGCAGAGAGCGCAGAGAGCGCAGAGAGCGCAGAGAGCGCAGAGAGCGCAGAGATGGTTATTTCAATATGCCTACAATAAAAAGCGACGTTTATTGGTATTTAAAGGCAATGGAATGAACTAAGATTTTTTTTATAAATTCCCTCTGCGCTCTCTGCGTCCTCTGCGGTTAATCTGTATTCAAAATATATATATTGTAGGGGAAAACGTAATAATTAGCCGAATACCATTGGCACTAGCTCTGTACTGAATGCTTTTTAATGATTTTGCTCTTGACGTGATAATTGCTCAGTGCTTTAGAACTCACATTGCTGAACGGCCTGCTTGTAATAATGTGAGCGGTGTTGCAGATGCTAAGCGACGCGCTGGCAACCACGCTGCAATCACGCACATGGTTATGGTAATTATCCACGCAATGGCGATATCAATCCATGGCAATACTAATGGAGGTGCGCCCGTGCCGGTATTAAATGCACGTAAACTCATATCGATGGCGGCCCATGCGGCGGTCATACCGAAAATAATACACAGCACACCCGCTGCGATGGTAATAACCAGCGTTTCAGCAATAATTAATGCCAGCGCGTGTTGGCGCTCTAAACCGATTGCGCGCAGTACACCAAATTCCCAACGCCGCGCACGAATACCGGCCGCCACAGCATTGGCGACACCCAGCATCGCTACAATTAATCCTGCAAGTGGAATTGCGCCCAATACCCAAATCACTTCGTCGGATCGTTCACGCATGCGGCGTGCGACTTCGCCCGTCGCAATCATTTTCACCGATGGTTTGCTTTGTTCGCCAAAACCAAAATGCGCACTTTCAAAACTGGCGGCGTGTTTATTTGCCAATGCTTGCAGAGCATTTCGCGCCGCCGCGTGTTCAAATGCTGGCGTGGTATCAGCCAACCAATGACGATATGATGAAACGCCTAATTGAGCCGCGGTTGCAGGCGACATAATAAATACCGCCGTCGGTTTACCATCAAGGGTGCGCATGCGGCCCATACGTGTAATCCATTGCCATCCGGGTAATGACGCAAAGCCAGCAATTTTTAAGTCAATTAATGTATTACTCCCATTGCAGGAATGCACCTGAAAAATATCCCCCTCTTTTAAATTAAAACGCCGTGCAAATGACGAAGGCACCAAACACGTTCCAGGTGTAGCTAAAGCTGCTAATTGTTTTTCTATATGACCACCTTCGCTTTCCAGCGGTAATAAAGGATCTTTTGTTTGTACTAATGCTTGTGGATCGATGCCAAGAAATTGAATATATATTTCATCTAATCCACCAGACGTCATTGCCATTAATTTGGGACTAATCAAGGTTTGCTCGGCGACTATTGGTAATACACGCTGTGCATTAAATCCTGGGATTTGGGCGACGGCATGCGCATCTGCTGCTGGAACGCCGCCAGGCAAAATAGAAATAACTTGTTCCGGTAAATTGGGCGACGGTAAAAATGGCGTCACCATGGTACGCCCCCAAATATTCATCACGACAGAGAAACCTAAGCACACCGCAATCGTCAATAACATGCCGCTGGCGCGCGATAAATGAGCGCCATTTTGATGTTGTACCAAGCCAGCAGGCAAAACACATACACGCGCAATTATCGGTCCTATTACACGGTCACAGCACTGAATAAGGACAGGCACAACAGCAAATAAGGAGAGTACCAACAAAATAAATCCGCTCACAGTACACGTCACCGAACGTGTAATGCTGCCACCGTCAGCAATGAAAAATAAAACCCATGCTCCTATAAATGTTACCATGCCAAAACTTGTGCGTATTATTCCAGTATTTTGACGTGGTGTGTGCGCTAAACCGCTCATTGCTTCAATTGGTTTTACGCGACTAGCCGCGTAGGCAGGAAGTAAACCAGCTATCATGACGCTGCCACACGTGACGAACATACCAACTAAGATGCCTCCTGCGTCTGGCATAATCCAACCGCCAAATAATGCCGGCTGAATAATTGCTAAACTTTGTAATACCAGCCAACCCAAGGGAACACCAACAGCGCATCCCAATAACGCAAGCCATAATGATTCACACATGACCGCCAATAATACTTGTCCACGTGTCATACCAATGGTGCGTAATAATGCTAATTGTCGGCGACGTTCATCCGCACCTGCATTCATCGCGGTATAAACTATAAATAACGCCGCTAATAACACGATCGCTGCTGCTGCTCCTGCCATATTACGAATATTGGCAATTATTTTATCGGTACCTAATTCGGCAGCAAAATCTTGCACGTCGTAGCCAACCGCGGGCGGTGATAACGCGGCTAATTTTTTAGACCACGATGCTAATACGGCTGATGATGAGGCTTCTTTTTTTAGATCAATATATAAACGATCGGTCGGTTTCGTACCCGATGACAAAGTTTTTAATGCCTCGTTGGTAATAAAAACACCCGATGCTTGTTTGTGCGATAATAATTCATCGGTCACGCCAACGATAACTAATTGTTGCTCTCCTCCTGGGCCTTGCATGGGTAATTGATCACCAATTTCAACACGCCACCGCCGCGCTAAACCGCCAGAAATAACACCTTCAATATGTGCCGCATGCGTTGTAGGCGCGCGACCATTCGCGAGCGGAATCGGAATAACGCCATCCGGCGCAGCAATAAATGCGGCACGCCAGCTATCATAATAGGTCGTATTTTTTGCATCTTCAATGTCGCCATAAATAACCTGGGTTCGCACCACACGTTCAACGGCCGGATCTTGTGCTAGCTCCGTGGACGTTGCTTCACTGATAGTCGGTTGCATGGCAATTTGCGGCATGACGACTATTTCATAAGGCCCCATCATATCCGCCGCAAATCCCGCTGAACGTTCAATGGCAGCACGATAAGCGGAAACAGTAAATACCACTAAGCCCGTGGCCAACGCAATGGCGGCAACGACTAATACGGTGCGCACGCGATGTTGCGATGCCCAGGCGCGTGCTAATACAAATATGACACTCATTTCACGGCCTTTGGTGTCACAAGATCAAGATAGCGCTGCGATAATACTGCAGCCGAATCACATTCATTTTTTGCCACCGTGCCGCAGACGCTGCCATCAGCGAGCACGACAACGTTTTGTGCGCGATAGGCGATTTGCGCTTCATGCGTAATAATAACAACCGTGCGTTTTTCACTCGCATGTAAATCGGTTAATAATCCAGCAACTAAATCTGCATTAGTGGAATCCAAATTACCGGTTGGTTCATCTGCTAAAATAATTGCCGGATTATTTATTAATGCACGCGCAATAGCGACACGTTGTTGTTCACCACCAGATAGTGCATCGGGCCGATGCGAAG
>JAHEDF010000002.1:36109-39393 GCA_024641365.1 Planctomycetota bacterium
CTAAACCAACGCGCTCAAGCGCAGCACTGGCACGTTGATGTGCTTGTGATGTCGCAACGCCATCAAGTAATAATGGTAAAGCCACATTATCACGGGCACTTAAAACCGGCACTAAATTAAATGCCTGAAAAATAATGCCGATATGGCGACGACGAAAAATTGTTAAGGCGCGATCATCCATGTCGGCAATTGCTTTATCTGCAATGGTCACGGTTCCGCTATCCGGCGCTGTTAACCCCGCTAGTACATTGAGTAGCGTGCTTTTACCTGATCCGGATGCGCCCATGATCGCCGTAAACGAACCCTGCTCGATCGTCATGTTGATCCCGCGCAAGGCTTCCACCGTTGATTGATCGGTACGAAATGTTTTTCGCACACCGGTCATGCTCGCTGCTGTGGTCATTGCTGACTCCTGTTTCTGCGTAGAGGACCGTAGATGGCTCCCTCGCTAAACAAGCACAGTGACGCGAAAATCCAACTTTTCGCATGCGTCGGTGTGACATTGATTGCAAAAATTTAATAATTGTGCCGAGTCTCTAAACTGCTGTCCACGGCGTTGCTTAGCTTATGAGCAGTATTTATCCTGTTGGCACTATGACACCAGCTGGCTTCAAAGCTAAGCTCAGCAGAGTACCTATTCGGGAAGTACTGGAATATTCCACAAGCAAGCTCATCTATTCTATATCACATACCGTGTTCTCGGATTCATCAATGTAAGCACATTGTACTAATAACCTCGTCTTTTTCTAATTTATGAAACCGCGTAGCTAATTGTGTTCATTCCATGAAGGCCGCCAACAGTTGCCTGTCCTGGTAATTCTATAATGATACAAATGTCAATTCATAAACATGAGCGCACAGCCAAGTCACAAAATCGATAACACATATCAGAAAAACGCTCATTCAAATAAATTAATTTTAATTACATAGTCGTTTTAGGAGCCCTAATTTTGAAAAAATGCATCTTATTCGTTCTCATTCTCCTCTTTAATAAAATCAGTTTCACTGAGGAAAAGAATTACGACGTCGTTGTCTACGGCGCTCCTCCCTGTGGCATTGCCGCTGCAATCCAAGCAGCGCGTGAGAATGTGTCCGTTATTTTAATTGAACCGACTCGCCATGTTGGTGGTTTAAGTACCAGCGGTATAAACACCGCCGAATCCGAACACATGCTCAAATGGACTATCGGTGGATTCGCTGACGAATTTTATATGCGGCTCGCACAACATTATGGGAAAAAGACCAGCGAGTATTTTTTTGAGTCGTCAGTCGCTGAAAAGATTTACTTAGATATGTTGCAGGAAGCCAACGTGCCAATTCTCTATGGCGCTCATGTAACGGGGGTGAAAAAAGAAAATAATCGCATTACGACCATCACCTTACAAGACGGCACGATCATTGCAGGGAAAATATTTATCGATGCTGGCTACGAAGGCGATCTGGTGGCACGCGCTGGTGTCAGTTATACCTTTGGTCGCGAAGCTAAAAACGAATACCATGAAGAAGCTGCCGGCATTCGTTTTGATAAAACCCCGCGCGATGCAAAAACTGTTGATGAAAACGGCAACTTACTCCCAGGCATATCAGCTTGGGCGAAAGAATTAAAAGAAGGCGATGCGCATCCAGCGCCAATGAATTATAATTATCGCGTAACGGTAACCAAAGATGTTAATAAATTAGTCCCATTCCCAGAACCGAAACACTATGATCGCAAACGATATGCATTGTTAAGTAACTGGCTAAAAACACAAAAAGAGGTTACGTTAAAAACCTTTATTGATTTCTACCCGCGCCGTAATGGGAAATTTGAGATGAACAATAAACAATCATCCATCATTTCATTGGGGCATTTTGGTGGACAAATCAATTATCCGGATGCCAGTTATGAAGAGCGAGAAATAATTGTTCAAGATCACATGGATTATACGCTCGGGCTCCTGCATTTCCTGAAAACGGATGACGATGTACCTGCCTCAGTAAAAGAAGAATTAGGTAAATACGGATTACATAAAGACGAATTTTTCGACAATAATAATTTCCCCTATCAATTGTATGTACGTGAAGGACGACGCATGAAAGGTGCCTATGTGGTGCGACAACAAGATGTGCAAGACGAACGCCGCAAAGACGACAGCATTGGTATGAGTAGTCACTTTATTGATTGTCATCACGTCCAGCGGTTAGCGGTTTCAGAAAGTCAATTTATAAATGAAGGGCGCATTTGGCGTCTCGGCTATGCATACCAAATTCCGTACCGAGCATTAACTCCTAAAAAAGAAGAGTGCATAAATCTCCTCGTTCCAGGTGCCGCTAGTTATACCCATGTAGCATACTGCACTTTGCGGCTAGAAAGCGTTTGGATGATAACGGGCCATGCTGCTGGTGTTGCCGCAGCAGCATTAGTAAAAAATGGGAAACCAGCGCAAGAATTGGATTTACCTCTATTGCAAAATAAACTGCGTGAACAAAAGCAAGTCGTCGATTTTATTCCTGGGCAACCAGAAAAATGCACTGACTTACGAGGTCCACCTGAATTTTAAATTGAGATTATAATAAGACTAATAGTGCTATTTATTGTAGGTATATTGAAAATCCATTTCTGCACCCTTTGCGACCTCTGCGGTTAATTGTCTTTTGATACATTTCCTATTTTAAAGGGAATGCCGCTATAAACACAATTCCTAGCCGATTAGCATTGAGTCTTACTATCCTTGAAGCGTGCTATTACTATTGAGGTTTTTCCTGTTTTATCAAAGATCTGTAAGTTTAATTCGCTGGTCTAGGTACCAAAAACACCACATCTGCACTGCAAATCAAGCTTGGCAATAAAGGTTGTTAGGTTTGAGATTGCGAATCGTCACCGCTGGAGCCTGCAGAAGGAAAGGGCCGCCTCTATGATACGTACATCGTACCAGTCATGTGCAGTAATGCGTGGTTTTGCCCTTCTTTTCCTGCTGGTTTCAACGACTTATACTGCCTGTAGCAGTGATCCTGCCTCCATCACGACCGGCGCGAACAATGACTCGATGGTCACTATTGGCATCAATCATTCTTATCCCAGCCCGTCTACTTTTGAGGCTGGCTTAGATCCTTCGCTTGGTCGGCAAATTAATTACGTAGCATCTGGTGGTACCGCCGCAAATTTGGGTGTTCGACCAGGCGACGTCATTACCGGCATCAATGGCATTCCCGTTACCAACGGCATGACGATTCGTCATGAATTAATGGTCAGTGATAACGGAGATCCGATTAATTTAACTGTGTGGCGAAATGGCCAAGAGGTC